>NZ_JBJDPI010000007.1:0-235776 GCF_044901245.1 Psychrobacter sp. NPDC064578 | reverse complement strand
CGATGCATGTAGCTAACCTGTACTAATTGCTCGTTTGGCTTGACCATACAACACCCAAGTGGTTTGTATGAAAGCTCTAATTAATCTATCTTGTATAAGCGAAAGCTTATAGAATAAAAGAAAGAATATTTCGATATCACCTTTAACCTTGATTCAGTTAGGTTACAAGTTGGTCGACAACAGGCTAAACACTTGACGTCAAACAATAAAAATAACAGACTCATATCTAACCCCCTTTGCTGACGACAATAGCATGATGGCACCACCTGATCCCTTCCCGAACTCAGAAGTGAAACATCATTGCGCCAATGGTAGTGTGGGTTCGCCCATGTGAGAGTAGGTCATCGTCAGCTCTCTATTCTGAAATATCCCCCGACTAGTTATCTAGGCGGGGGATTTTCTTTGTGTGGGATTAGAATTTAGTCAGTTTAGACTTTTGATTTGCAGTAATATAGCTACTGTTACATACTAACAATATATGTAAATACTTCAGTACTTTGATAACGAATATGGATAAATATAATGAAAATTGAAGTTGCCCTGCATAAATCGTCTACTACAAAGGAAAGAGGAGATCTTCTTGAGTCTCTGACTGAAAAACTACTATCTGCACAATCATATGAAGTTATAAATGAAATAAGATTTACTGCAGTAGAGCTAGATTTACTATGTAGACATAAAATTAGTGGTAAAGAGATATATGTAGAATGTAAAGCTTATAGAGATAAAAATATTGATGCAAATATATTAAAGAATCTTGCCGGAACTCTTGTTTTTAAAGACTATGATGAAGCATGGATTATCAGTACAGGAAATTATGGTAAAGAAGCAAAAGGCTTTGTCAGTGAATGGAAGTGTAAACCGAAAGAACAAGCAACAAAATTAAGTTTTTATGATCCAGAAAAAGTAATTGAATCCCTTATCAGTTCAGGAGTGATAAAAAAACAGCCAGAAGATTTGGCTGCTGAATATATGGGAAGTGATAATCTTATTGGTGAATGGGTATTACTTGTAACTAGTTACGGAGTATTTTGGGCTGTAGCAACTTTAGTAGGAGGTATACCTTCAGGAGTACTTTGTTATTATGCAAAAAATAATGAGTTGGTTGATGATGCTAACTTGTTAAGCAACATAGCAGATACTGATACTTCTTTAAATAACCTCAACTTTCAAGTACCTAAGATCAATAAGAATAAGATAGTAAACATTGACTCTAGTAAAGCAGCCAATGTTGTTCAAGTTCAAACTGGTGAAGATTGGAGTGACTATCGGCCAGCCAGACCAGAGGATTTTGTTGGACGCGTAAAGGATATCAATTTCATATTCAATTTTTTTAAAAATGTTAAAGAAGGAAATACAAATACAAGAATATTTGCTATTACTGGAAACTCTGGAATGGGTAAAAGTTCATTAATTGCAAAGTTGAGAGATAAGGCAGAAAACTATCAGAATAAAAATAAGTATTTTGTTTTCCCAGTTGATATACGTGCTGCTACTGGACCAGAGTATATTTATTCCTCACTATTACAGACATTGAAAAGTGCACAAATTGAAGATTTTGGTGATAAAAATATAGATCTAGTTCTTTCTGACGTTGGAAGTCCGTTGAATTCAGAATCTATTAAACTCTATTTAGAATCTTTAAAAGTAAAAAATCAGTTAATTATTCTAGTTTTTGATCAGTTTGAAGAATTATATTCAAAGCCTGAATTATATGAGGTATTTGAAAAAGCTAAGTCTCTACTATTAAATGCTGCAGCAATAAGAATGAGCTTCTGTTTAGGATTTGCTTGGAAAAGTGATAGTACTACTCATAGTGAGCATCCTGCGTACTTTTTTTGGCATCAGCTCGCTGACTATAGAGTTACAAGGAAGCTAGCTCCGTTTTCTGATAGGGAATCAAATGCTGTAATTAATCTTTTTGAAAAAGAAATAAACGAAAAACTGCACCATGATTTACGACATAACCTTGTTACAAGTAGTCAAGGATACCCATGGTTATTGAAAAAATTATGTATTCATTTATATGAGAAGATTGAAAATGGTATTAATCAAACAGATTTACTTGAGAATAAGCTGGATGTTGCCAGTCTTTTCAAAGAAGATATGGAGTCACTTGATCCAGCTGAATCCAGCTGTCTAAGAGTCATAGCACAACGTGCACCAGTAGATTGGTTTGAAATTATTGAAATTTCTAGTCCAGATACTTTGAAATCATTAATTGATAGAAGGTTGGTAATAAGGAGTGGAGATAGATTAAATATTTATTGGGACATTTTTCGTGAATATATACTAACTGGTTCTGTTCCTGTTATACCGTTGCGATATCTTCCATCTACTGATTTTTCATCTATATATAAAGTTCTCAAGCACCTTGATCACACAACTCAATTCTCCGTACAAGAACTAGTTTCAAAAGTTAATTTGTCTGAAGGCACTATTCAAAATATCGGTTCAGATATGATTATGTTTGGTGTGGCTACTAGAGACAGTGGATTTTACTTACTGAGTGAAGAAATTAAGACTTGTAGTGAAATAGAAATTTTAAAAGCTATACGTGAAAAATTTTCTAAACATGCTTTTACTTATGCAATTAAAGATATAGCATCGCACTCTGTTGCAAGTATTGGATCGCTTATTGACGTCTTAAAACAACTCTATCCTGATAATAAGTATGCAGACAAGACATGGCGTACATATACGGTAAGGCTTTGCCGATGGTTAGAGCTGTGTGGCTTTATTGAGCAATTTGGTAATGGCTGGTTATTTAGGGACAAAGGTGAAGTTATTACCGAAGGAGTCAATTCAGAACGTAAACGAAGAAGAAGTAAAATATTTACTGCTCCTACGTCTCCTGCACTTGCATTAGAAACACTCAATTGGTTAATTGAAAAAGGCAGTGTTGGGCAAAACGAACCTAAACCTAAAGGTTATAAAAATGCACTTTCAATCTTAAGTCGGTTCGAACTTATATTCATGGATAATAAAAGATATTTTGTTGACGAAGTGAAATTACAGAAATTTTCAGAGAGAAGAGAGGCTCTTTGGATAAGCGCTAATACAGAAGAGGTACTTTTAGATATAGTAAAACTACTTGAACTGAATCATCAGTTATCAGGCAAAGAGATTGGAGATTTTATTGCTGAAAAACATGAATTCAGCTGGAGTGATGGATCGAAAATTAGGTATGGTGGGGCAATGCGACAATGGGCATCATGGTTATATGAAGGTAAAAATAGCAATGAAATCCCAGAGTGTCCAGGTCGAATCTAATTAAACTAAAATCTTACTTATCTATAAATTACTAATTTTTTCTTGATTTTTAGATAAGTAAGATGCCATATTAATAAAACATTCAGTAGATTAGACGTATATTTCATATTCAGTCTGATTGAGACCATATTTTTTTAAAACAACTCACCCATCTCAACGTCTTCATCAAAGTCAAATCCTAACTGCTCATCCTTACGCTGCCGCATCTGTTCGATACGTTGCCTACGTCCAGAGACTAGCCGTAGCACCTCACGGCGCTGCTCTGTGGTCATATTATGCCATAACTGACGCTCAGGACGGCTGCGCAGGCAACCAAAGCAATAGCCTTTTTTATTGCTTTGGCAAAGACCAATACATGGATTGGCAATCTCAAACAGCTCAAACTGTTGGTTCATGGCGACTCCATTGCTATTATCGTCATTCCTTTGACTTGCATAAAACTATTATGACAATATTATTATGTCGCAAATACTGACTAATGGTGTGCCGTTTTATTGTTATTATTTTTGTTTAGCGGGTGCTATGCTTAGCGTCACTAGCCTATATAAGATAATCATAACAAAATTAATAAGTGAGATGATACGTGAACTTGATTTATATCCATGGACTGGACAGTGATGCGAACTCTACCAAGGGAATGCTATTAGAAAAATACTGCCAGCATCATCATCCTGATATCAATGTACTGCGTCCCGATTTGAATAAATCGCCACAAGACGTGTTCGATAAACTGATAAGTCTAGTTGAGGAATGGGGCAGCGACTCAAAAGTTGTATTCGTTGGTAGCTCATTGGGTGGCTATTTTTCTACCTTGGTGAGCAACCATACAGGCTGTGCGGCTTTACTATTAAATCCTAGTACTCAGCCACATGTGACATTACAGCGCTTTGCTCATGACTTACTTTTAAATAATGATAGTAATGAAGGTCAAGGCGAAGATGAATTGCCAAAGAATCAAATTCTCTATACGACTACTGGCGGTTGGGATATTACTTCTGCGGATTTGCAATGGTTTGCAGATCATCAGTTATCAGAAATTCATTATCCTAAAAAAATTGCTGTATTTATCAAAGAAGGCGATGAGTTATTAAATCCTGAATTGTCTAAAGCCTTTTATCAACAGCAAGGGAGTACGGTTATTTTACAAGCGGGTGGCGATCATCGGTTTAGTGACTTTGGTGAGCAGTTGCCGATGGTGATAAATATGCTACAAGATTTAGTATGAGTCTAAACAGGCGACATTATATGACGTGAGCGATGGACTATTAACCTTAACGTCGCTATTTTTGGTTATAATGGTTGAATAGAATTAATCAGACATGAATCGTTAAGGATGCATTTGTGAGTCAATATAATGCGCAATCGTTAGAAGTTTTAGAAGGGCTTGAGCCAGTACGTCGTCGTCCAGGTATGTATACCGATACCACCCGCCCAAACCATTTGGCGCAAGAAGTTATCGATAACTCAGTCGATGAGGCATTGGCGGGTTATGCTAAAACCATCAAGGTGCAACTGCATAGTGATGGCTCGTTGTCTGTCGAAGATGACGGGCGTGGTATGCCGACTGATATTCATCCTGAATTCAATCAATCGGGCATTGAGCTGATTTTAACTCGCTTACATGCTGGTGGGAAGTTTTCGACTTCTAATTATGAAGTGTCAGGCGGTCTGCATGGTGTGGGTATCTCTGTCGTCAATGCGTTATCAACACGTGTTGAGGTGACGGTATGGCGTGATAGTACACAGTTTGATATGGCGTTTGAAAATGGCGCACCAGTTACGCCGTTGACTGAAGCAATCAGCTCAAACAAACGCAAACGTGGTACCAGAGTGCATTTTTGGGCAGATGGTCGCTTTTTTGATACGCCTAAATTTAATGTAAAACAGCTCAAGCACAATCTAAAAGCCAAAGCGGTATTGGCAGCTGGGCTGACGATTGAATTTGTTGATGATATTAATAATGAAAAGGTGGTTTGGCAGTTTACTGACGGAGTGGTCGAATATCTAAGCGAACAGTTGGATGGTTTAGAAACCTTACCTGAAGCACCGTTTTATTATAATTACGATGCGAAAGCGGGCGAACGTGCTGCTATTACCTTTGCCTTGTCTTGGTTACCTGATGGTGGCACGCCGATTCAAGAAAGCTATGTGAACCTTATCCCGACGGCTCAGGGCGGTACGCACGTCAATGGTCTGCGAACGGGTATCTTAGAGGCATTGCGTGAGTTTTGCGATATTCATAATTTGCTACCACGGAGTGTCAAGCTAACGGCAGAAGATGTCTGGGATGGGGTGAACTATATTCTGTCGCTTAAATTTTCTGAGCCGCAATTTTCTGGACAGACCAAAGAGCGTCTATCTAGCCGCGAAGCTGCTGGGGCAGTACAGACATTGGCAAAAGATGCCTTTAGTCTTTGGTTAAACCAGCATGCTGATATGGGTACTCAAATCGCAGAGCTGGCGATTAATAAAGCTGGACGTCGTCTCAAGTCTGCCAAGAAAGTCGCCCGTAAAAAAATCACGCAAGGTCCTGCATTGCCGGGTAAGTTGGCAGATTGTCGTGGTGATTTGCGTGATGGTGCTGAGCTGTTTTTAGTAGAAGGGGATTCTGCGGGTGGTAGCGCCAAGCAAGCACGTGACCGTCATTATCAGGCGATATTACCCTTGCGTGGTAAGATTTTAAATACGTGGGAGGTGTCATCAGATACGGTGTTATCGAGCCAAGAGATTCATGATATCGCTATTGCTATCGGTGTCGATCCGGCATCTGACGATTTGTCTGAGCTGCGTTATGACAAGGTATGTATCTTAGCGGATGCGGATTCTGATGGTCTGCATATCGCCACGTTGATCTGCGCTTTGTTTGTTAAGCATTTCCCTGCGCTAGTGGATGCAGGTCATTTATTTGTCGCCATGCCGCCGTTATATCGCGTGGATGTGGGCAAAGAGGTGCATTATGCGTTAGATGAGCCTGAGCTTCAGCACATTTTGGCCAATGTGCCTGGCAATAAAAAAGCGCAGATTACCCGTTTTAAAGGCTTGGGTGAAATGAGTGCAGAGCAGTTACGTGAGACGACCATGAACCGTGATACTCGGCGTTTAGTTCAGCTAGATATGGATGACATGGTGTTGACTAATAGCGTGATGGATATGCTGTTGGCTAAAAAACGGGCTGCTGATCGCAAGGTTTGGCTTGAGAATAAAGGCAATTTGGCTGACATATCCTAATGGGCTTGATGGATATGTCCATCAATAGCTATATATTTATATAAGTTTATAAACTGGTAAGCTGGCAAGCAATAAAAGCCTATAAAATTCAATTTAGTTGTATAAGCTTAATGTTATTATGTAGGTATCTTTTATTATGTGGTGCCGTCATGACATCAAAGTTATTTAATCGCTCAAAAGCTGATGCTTCTCAGTCTGTAAACTCTAATATATTGCCCAAGCTTAGTAAAAAGCAGCTGGGTAGTTTAGTTCCGAAACGCGGTAATAAAATTGCGCCAGTGATTGCCTCAGCTATGCTAAAAGCTGCGGGTTGGCGTACGGTTGGAGAGATTCCAAATATTTCACAAGCTGTAGTTTTAGCGCTGCCGCATACTTCGAATGTCGATGGGGTTTATGCGATACCCAGTTTATTTGCCTTAGATTTAAAAATCAGTATTATGGGTAAGCATACGTTATTTAAAGTGCCAGTATTTGCTCAGCTATTAAGTTGGATAGGGGTGATTCCCGTTGATCGTAGTGATAAAGGCTCAGTGCTGCAAGCAAGTATTGATAAGTTCAAAACAGGTAAGCCACTATTTTTGGGTTTAGCACCAGAAGGTACTCGTCAATATACTGAAACTTGGAAATCAGGCTTCTATTATTTAGCAGTGGGCGCTGGTGTACCTATTTTGCCGGTAGCGATGGATTACAAAACTAAAGAGATACGCTTTATGTCGTTGGTTTATCCTAGTGGTGATATCGAAGCGGATTTACCAAAAATTTATGCTCAGTATAAAGGGGTGATACCAAGACATCCCGAGCGCTTATCTCAACCATTACAAGATATCAATAATTCAGCTGAATAAAGTTTTTAAATGAGTTATGAGTATCTGTATTATATTAAGACCCCCTGACAGATTAATGTCAGGGGGTCTTTTGTTTGCGGTGATGAGTTTTAAGAATGGCTAAAAAACTAAGCATTGAGTTAGCTATTAAACGTACTCACCCCGCCATCGACAGGTAAATTCATACCAGTAATGATGGCAGCGTCATCACTGGCTAAAAACATCACAGCGGCGGTTACATCAAACGGTGTCGCTGTCTTCCCTAGTGGAGAGTGGGTAATAAATGGATTTGGACTGATATCCGTTGCCACCAATCCAGCAGATACGGCATTAATACGTACATTATTTGGTATATTCTCTAATGCCAGCTTCTTTGTAACATCAGTCAAATTCTTTTGTCTAGCTTTATAGGTCTCTATATTCCAGTCTGCTGATATCTCCGTTAGCGTTGACACATTAACGATATTGCCTTGTGTTTTTATCAGTTCTGGAATAACTGACTGATGAATGCCGACCGTAGTATCTATATTGACCATCACATCAATATGTTTATATTTATCGCGTACATGCTCTATTAATCTTGCCGTTTGGGTCAAATCATTAATATCACTGGTTACGGTAAGGTGGTTACCTGTATTGATCCATGTATGATCCTGTGGCAGATCCTCGTAGATGTATTCTAAAATATCGTTATTAATACCAACGATTATACAATTCGCCCCTTCTTGTGCAAATCTAAGCGCCGTTGCACGACCAATATCAGAATCTGCACCTGTTATAATGACAGTTTTCTCTTTAAAGCGTTTCATAACGTTCAATCCTTTTTATTATATGATGGTCATTAAATAGTTTTAATAAATGACTCTAAAAAATGTCTCTAAAAAATGTAATCAAAGGCAGCCCATAAGCGATAAGTTTGACTGCAAATCATGCTACTTTGCTATTATCATAACAACTCATTGCCCTGAAAGCGACTGCATTTAATAAGGCTTATTTTTTAAGTTTTTCGTTGGTAGCCTGTCGTTATAGCAAAAGAATTTGCGAATATTCAACATGCTCTAGTGTTATGCTCATCAATAGCAACTTACCATACAACGCGTCCATTCGATAATAAAAGGTTAACACTGTGTCTAACTCATCTATTACCCTATCTGATAATGATTGTCTTGTTAATGAGTTGACCTGCTATTTGCAGAAAGATGCTGTAGATATTGCTTTGACCAATATGCAGCATCTTGAGCATAAATATGACGCGTGTTACCGTGCTCAGCAATATCATTATCAATTGCCACTGGGTAACCTCTCATTACTTGAGCTCATATTGTATTTGCCTGCTAAAAGTAGTCTGGTCGATATTGAAGCCGCGCGTATGACGGTAGTAAAGGCCGCGCTCATATGGCACAAGACATATCTTACTCAGCATAAAAATAACGACAACATTAGCCATAATGTTTTAGTTTTTGATATTCAGTGCACCGATAAAGGTGAAGAAATCAATAAAATTAAGATAAATAACCAGCAACGACAATCCCTAAAACGGCTCACTCATGGTTTTGGTGTCCGCTATTTTATGGAAGATTTGGTTGTGGATATGAGCGACAGTATGCAGCAGCTACAAGTTTTTAGCTGGCATGACTGGCAGGCGATATTAGCAAGCCTACAAGCACCATGCGAGTTATGGCGATTTTTGCATTATCGTTTAGGGCAATTACAGTATTCAGCCAGTAATCATGTCGCTAGCTTTGAATCAGAAGCAGATCTAGTCACTCAGTTTTTACATCGTCCTACTTTATTTACGGACGCTATCGCAGTAGATAATGCACTCATCAAGTACGAGGTGCAAGATGAGCCCAATCCTGCATTAGTCGCTATGACGCTTGCCTACAAAAACAAAAGCACGACTGCGCAGATGTATCATCAGCATATGGCGCAAGCGGCAGCTCTGTGGTCGCAGCTAAGCACCCAAATGATAGAGATGCTCGATGAAGAAGTACTAGACAATGCTGATAAAGAGACACTAGGAATAAAACGCTGTTATTGGCAACAGCAGCTATTGGACGAGTCTTTATTTTCGCGCCATGAGCTGGTTCGAACTCTATATAGACATCCTAAACAAGGACATGGTCTGCAAAAAGAAGGTTATGTCGTCCATCAGCACTCTTATGAGAGCTTGGGACGGCATTATGTATTAATATTTTATGGACAAGATGTTGAGAGCCAGCACAGTAAACAGGCTATTCAGCCAAACTTAGCAAAGATTGCACAGGATGTTGCGAGCCGCCTGCCAATAGCCGAGCTGCATCATGTGATTGTATTGGGCATTGATTTTATTGACGAGTCTAATGACACCTTTATTGATATCGATTTATGGATTCAACCCGTTGATCCGATGACCCAGCGTGAACGGCAGCTGACCAAGCAATTACAGCGCTTAAACCAACAGCATAAAAAGCAAAATACAAATAACTTATCAGCAAGTAAAAATGAGTCAATGCGAATGCAATTAAATTTGAATATACCTGCACGGAAGACCAAGTCCTGAGTATGATTTTGTAGCGATGTTTTGTAGCGAGTCTTTCATAGACACTAAATTTACGCCATAAAAAAAGACAGCCTAGGCTGTCTTTTTTATTCAAAATATATCGTTAACTATGACTTATTTTAAGTCGTTATTATCAATATCAGTAAAGCCTTTATTACTTGGCGCTAGATTTGAACCAGTGTCGATATCGTCATCACTTGTTTCAACATGAGTGATATCTACATGACCCGTACCAAGATTGTTGGTATCGACAGTGCTAGTAGGGAAGTCACTAGTCATTGTACCTGAAGCAGCAGGAGTGTTCTCTCGAACTGAGTCAGCAACTTTTTCTTGTGTACTTGAGCTAGCATGAAGAGCAGATTTCGCTTTAGCTTCTTCACGTTCTTTGTCCATTTTATCCTGCATTTTACGTAGGAAACGTGCAGCGGCTTCTTGACCACCAAGACCAAATGAAAGGGCAAAGGCTACCGCTACGGCACCTAGCGTTAGACCAAATGCTAGGTTAACGATAGAGTCAGCAATACCCATCGCTTTTAGACCCATGGCAAGTACTAAACCCATTATTAGTACACGGACGATATTTGCTAGGAATTGTGAGCCTTGCTCAGAACGCTCAACGACACCTGCAATGATATTGGCAAGCCAAAAGCCAATAAATAGGATAATTGCGCCCAAGATAATGTTGGCACCAAACGCAATAAACATGGCGATAATGGCTGAGATAGGCTCAAAACCTAGTAAGTCAGCGGCGGCAATTGAGGCAAATAACATCGCAAAGAAGATAATCGCATAACCAACAAGGTCAGAAACTCTCTTATTACCCATCGTTTCTTGTAAACCAACTTTCGCAGGCAATTGGTTAATCTCAGTGTTTTCGATCAAACCTTTGATGATATTGGCAACCATGCGTACCACATAGAAGGTCACGACTAAAATTGCAACTGCCATAAAGATGTTTGGCAATGCTTCCATGATTTTGTTCAGCATGTTTGTCGCAGGACGAGCAATCACTTCAATTTTTAATGCATTTAATGCAGCAATAATAGTTGGAATGATCACTACTAAAAATGCCAATGAACCAGCGATATTAGGTAAGCTATTTTTTTCGCTTAAACCTGCTTTTGTAGCCAATTCTTGAACATTAAAAGTAGACACAAGATTGGTCACAATGCCGCGTACCACTTTGGCAATGATATAACCGACGACAAAGACAACACCTGCAATGAGGATGTTAGGAATAAAGCTAAAGATTTTATCAACCATATTCGTCAATGGAGCAAATAAACCATCAAGCTCTAATTTCCCCAATACCATCGTTAAAACAACCAACAAGATGAACCAATAAACCATATCGGCAATCGTGCTACTCATCGGTTTTACACCTGCTTGAGCACTTAAACGCTCATCCATTGACGTTTTCGCCAATGCCGCGTTGATAGCTGTGCGTGCAACAGTAGCCAAGACCCAACCAATAATACCCACAGCGATAGCGCCGATAAGATTAGGGATAAATGCTAGGACTTGATTGACCATATTTGCAAACGGTGTCGAGATTGAGTTCAAATTCAATTGATTCAGCGCCCCAGAAATCGCGATGATAAAGATGAACCAAAATACAATCTTAGAGATAATACCTTCTAAATCGTAGGTCTTACCCGTTGAAGAGTTCATGCGTTGGTTCAGATTGACTCTAGATAATACATTACGAACCAGTGCCGCGATACCCAGTGCCACTAGCCAACCAATAATAAATATTAAAATAGCACCAATAATAGAGCCGATCGGCCCACCAAGATAACCGTTAAAAGATGTGTACATTGGATTCATCTTATCCTCCTTTAATCATCATACGAAAGCCACTCAACAATATCATCAGTACAGCTATTGTTGAGCGAAACCAATACATAGATGGTTATAATTAATAGTATTTTTAAAGTAAGTTATACGGTGATATTATAATTTTTGAGTAGGTAACCTTATCAAAAAACGTTGGTTTCCCTTGTGTTAATTGCTTTACTGCCAATGTTAATCATCCATGATAAAGACGTACACTCGGTTACTTACCACCTTAACTCATTTAGCTTAGCTGATGTACTAGTAGATTTAAAGATAGAAAGCTTAACGTGTTACTGTATTTGTGTGATAACTTGTTATTATGATGAGAAATATTAACATAGACTGTACATTCGCCCGATAATTTGACGGCAAACATGGTTCCTAAAACTAAGATTTGTTATTATAGGAATATGTGACATCTCGCCACTATCATTACAATTTGAGAGTACTTTATGAAAAAAATCACTACTTTAAGCGTTGGTGCACTTGCTAGTGCTATGTTGTTGGTAACAGGCTGTAGCACAAATAACGGTAACCAAGAGACCGCTGCTAAAAGCGTTTCAATCACCGAGCAAAGCTCAGCAAATGAAAAAGTAGGTTATAGCTTAGGCTTCATGATGGCTGAAGGTAATAAAGAAGCGGTCGGTGACCTAAATCTTGATACCTTTGAAAAAGGCTTCCGTGATGGTTACGAAGGCAATAAATCAGCATTGACTCAAGAACAAATGCAGGAAGTGTTGACGACTTATCAAAAAGAGCAAGAAGAAAAGTTCGTTAAAGATATGGAAACAAAAGCTGGAGAAAACAAAACCAAAGGCGCTGCATTCTTAGCAGAAAATGCTAAAAAAGAAGGCGTCAAAGAAACGGCTTCTGGCTTACAGTACAAAGTCATCACCGCAGGTACGGGTAAATCACCAAAAGCGACTGACGTGGTTGAAGTGAACTACGAAGGTAAGTTAATCGATGGCACAGTATTTGATAGCTCTTATGAGCGCGGTGAGCCAATTGAGTTCCCGTTGAACCAAGTCATCGCTGGCTGGACAGAAGGTCTACAGCTGATGAAAGAGGGCGGCAAATACGAGTTTTATATCCCATCAGATATTGCTTATGGTGAAGCGGGTAACGCAGGTATCGAGCCTAACAGCACGCTTATCTTTACGGTTGAGCTGTTAAAAGTAAAATAATACTTAGTACATACCCTAGTGAACAGTGTTAAAAAATAAAGTCATAAAAAAGCCCTCATAATATTATGAGGGCTTTTTTATGACTAGAAATTGAGCATCTAAAGAGTTTTTTGAAAGACTTTAGAATTACGACCATTATGGTATTTTTCTTGACGCGATGTAGGTAGCGCGCTGGCCTCGACTTCGGCGAAGCCTTGTTCGACGAACCAATGTGCCGTCCGTGTCGTTAACACAAACAACTTGTGCAGACCATGACTGCGCGCTTGTTGCTCTAAAAATGCCAGTAAGTCTGCACCGCGACTACCGCTACGATAATCGGGATGTACGGCGACACAGGCAACTTCTGCTGACTCTGCATCCAATGGATATAGCGCCGCGCAGCCCAAAATCATACCATCACGCTCGATGACACTATAATTATCAATCTCTTGCTCTAAGCGTTCGCGTGAGCGGCTGACTAATATGCCTTGCTCTTCTAGCGGTGATAACAGCTCAATCAGTCCGACCACATCGTCAATATTGGCACGACGAATCTCTTCGTAAGGGTCATGGCTGATAAGAGTACCAGAGCCATCGCGAGTGAATAACTCTTCTAATAAGGCACCGTCTTTGGCGTACGAGATAATATGGGTGCGATGGACGCCTTGGCGGCAAGCCAAACTGGCACAATTTAAGAAATAATTGATCTCGCAATTTAAATCACGATCACGTAAGAAGCGGTCGACTTCATTAGGAATCATCTCTCTTAGTAAGCGATCATCGTCATTGATGCCTGCTTCTTCACCTAAGAAGATAAGCTTATCAGCACCCAGTGCCACGGCTGCACTGAGCGCCACATCTTCAGCTAGCAAATTAAAGACTTCACCAGTTGCTGAATAACCCATTGAGCCTAAAATCACAATATGGTCGTGTAGCAGGTTGTTTTTGATGGCCTCAACATCGATAGAGCGCACTTCGCCAGTCATTTGGTAATCGATACCATCACGGATACCGTAAGGACGTGCGGTCACAAAATTGCCTGAAATGGCATCGATGCGTGAACCATACATAGGTGAATTGGCCAGTCCCATCGACAGCTGTGCTTCGAGTTGCAGGCGAATAGCGCCTACCGCTTGTAAAATAGCAGGCATCGCCACGCGCGGTGTAATTCGAATGTCTTGATGCAGTGGGGAGGTAATGTCAGCATCTTTTAAGTTCTTTTCGATTTGCGGTCGCGCTCCATGTACCAATACCAGCTTGATACCTAAGCTATGCAGTAGCGCAAAATCATGAATAAGGGTGCTGAAATTTGGATGATTGACCGCCTCACCACCAAACATAATCACGAACGTTTTGCCGCGATGGGTATTGATGTAGGGGGCAGAGTTACGGAACCAATGGACATATTCAGGGTTAATTTGGGGCATGGCGCTAGTAGTCATAATAAGGGCAATAGTAGTGAGAATAAGAAAAGGGGCGTAGCAAAAAATGCCTATCGCTAAAGAATTACCATAGCAAAAAACGCCGTTATGAGCTATCTTTTATTTCAGTAGTATCAATCAATTTTTATCACGGATGGAGGATATACACAACCTCAACACGGGGTTAGTGTACGTACAAACACTTTTTGCTATGCTAATCGCTATTGCTTTACAGGCGATGAACGAAGATAATCAATAAAAATAAGAATTTTATACGATAAGCTTACCAGCTATGACAATATAGACGCCAGCAGCGCTTGCCATTAGCTGTCACTACAATCAGCCGCGATACTAGGTCTGCCAATACTATAACAGTCAATCATTTATAATTAGTTATGTTTCTTATAGCATGTTTCTTATAAGTGGGTGTGTTCCGTCTAAATTGTGCTGCCTGTAAACGATTCAATATACACCAAAAGTCATTCAATTTTTACCAGCTGCGTTTTACCGACATATTAACCAGGGATAATGAAAACCATGAAAAAAAGTAACCAATTTGCTAGCCCATTTAGTGCTTGGAGCGGACATCGCTTATTCCACGTTGTGGCTGGTACGCTCATCGGTGCGATGGTAGTGACGCAAGCCTCGGCAATGCTACCGACGCCAGAACAAGCCGTTGATAGTTCGGCAACTGTACAGACCAATGCTACTAAAAGCAGCAACTCGAGTGCACAAGCCGTCAATAGTAAAATTACCGCGTCATTGATTAGCGTTGATGCAAACGGTCAAGAGGTTTTGGCTCCGGTGAATGCTAGTACGCGCCTGCAATCAGGTAATGTCTTGGAGTACCAAGGTTATTTCACCAATACCAATGCAGATCGCGTCCGTAAAATGACTGTGACGATGAGTATCCCTGAGCAGGTAGAGTTATTGCGTACAGTATCACCTGAATTTCCATACGGCAGTGCGGACGGCAATACTTTTGCCCGTATGCCATTACGTGGAAAAGTGGATAACCAACTGCAAGAAATTCCATTAAAGTATTATAAAGCGGTACGCTGGGATTTAGAGGGTGTGGGTCTTAATGACACCGTAGTGGTTAAATACCGTGCACGTGTGAAATAAGCCAGTCATTTAATATTAAGTATTTTATCAGGGTGATTTATTTAATACTGGCTTAATATTCGTTTAATCATAAAAAGCATCACGGCTCGTTGCTGTGGTGCTTTTTTGTGGGTTGTTAATAAGAAATTTTGGTACGCCGTTGCAAGGCGCTTAAAGCGTTGCGTATTTTCGACTAGATTTTTCTTTGATTAATTGCTTGATGGCAGCCATCTGTGCGGTAGTGGCTTGCGAGCCTGCAGCGATGAGAGCACGGCGCTGGCTGGTATCTAGTGAGCTGATATGACTGACCGCAGGCGTAATCAGCACATCAGCACGATCTCGTTCACGCTGCATCGATGAGGCACGATTGGCGCTTGGTGGGGCTACGACATTACTCTCTAAAAATCCCCAAAAATTGCTTAATCCGTTGAGGTTTAATTTTTTATCAAGTGTAGACACACCGCTAATATTGTTAATACCAGTATCTGTCACATCAACGGCAATAACAATATCAGCGCCCAAATCACGGGCGATATCGACAGGTACTAGGCTGACCACGCCACCATCGATATATTTTTTACCGACCTTTTCGGGAATACGTGGCGCAATAAAAATATTTGGTACGCTACAGGATGCCTGAACGGCAAGCCCCGCATCACCAGTGGTAAAAATGGCTTTTTTCAAAGTATGCTTCTCCGCCGCGACTGCTGCAAAGCGGATGGGGAAATCCTCTATTGTTCGTCCATCGACTTTATCGTTGATAAAGTTCTTGAGTTTGATACCCTCGATGACACCTTGATTGGATAACACAAAATCTGTCAATTCGCTATCTGTAGTGGTCAGTGCCAGTTGCTCAAGTTGTACTGGTGTGTAGCCGCTGGCATATAGGCCACCAACCAAGCTGCCGACGCTAGTGCCAACGATGAGCGTTGGTTTGATACCATTTGCTTCTAGTGCTTTAATCACCCCAACATGGGCGAAGCCTTTGGCACCGCCGCCGCCCAATACTAACGCCACATTAAGTGGCGCTATTTCAGGTGCTTCAGGTAACGGCTGCGCTGGCGTTAGAGCGCTACAAGCGCTGATAGATAATCCAAGTACGGCAATTAAGCTGGTGCATAGCACTCTCATACTATGTCGCACTCTTAGACTATGAAGAGGTTGTCGGTACTGGGCAGGAGGGAACATAAAAACACCTTATAAAATGACCATAATACGGAAAATAAGACATCAGTTATTGATATGATACAAATGAGCCGTTTGACTTTCAGGCTTTTTGACACAGTATTACTAAATAGCTGAGCATAAGCAATTGTATTGTCAGCTATAATGAAATGAGTCGGTGTTTTGATGTGTCCTGTTGATGACAGCTGTTTTATAAAAAATATCATCATCTACGGTATATTGAAAATACTTGAATGAGTATATGAAAACTAAAAATAATATCGTTAGGATCTTTGATGTCAGTATCAGTGAACGCTTCTTTAACCAGCCCAACAGACCATATAAGGTCTGAGCTGCCACTCTCAGCGCTAGATATGCCAGTGACGGCACTGGCGGGTGTGGGATTAAAAGTCGCAGAACAGTTGGCACAATTGAATATTAAACGAATATTTGATTTATTGCTGCATTTGCCACGTGATTATGAAGATCGTAGCCGATTGCTGTCCATAGCAGAGGTGGGGCACGGGCAGTCTGCGTTAATTACTGGGCGTGTGGTGCACGTCGATACCAAGCGCAGCGGTATGACGGTCGTGGTAGATGATGATACGGGCACCATATCGCTACGGTTTTTTAAGGTTTATCGTGGCCTTGCACAAACCATGAGCTTAGGGACGCAGCTGCAATTATTTGGCGAAGTCAAAGTGAGCCGTTATGGTAAGCAAATCCACCATCCTGAATATCAAATTATCAGCAGTAATGAGACGGTAGTAAATACCGGTTTGCAGCCCATTTATCCAAGTGTTAAAGGTTTGCATCAAAATAAGCTGCGTACCTTGATTAAGCTGGCATTACAGACGGTTCGCAGTGAAGGCTTACCGATGACGCTGTTTACTCCTACAGACTTTGCAGTCGTGGCTGACTTGCCATTAGCACCTTTTGAACCGGCTAAAATACCGATAACAGAGGCAGAGTATCCAGAAGATATATTCTCGACATTGGCGCGTAGTGTGCCAGATAATACGACTGGTCATAGCGTTAGTAGTGTCAATAAAGCCAATGTCTATGATGCCAATAATAATACAAACAGTGATATCCATACAGTCGCTAATAGAACAGTTAATAACAACGTCTATAACCTGACGATATTTGAAGCCTTAGTATTACTGCATACACCGCCGACTTATACCGACGCAGGACGACAATATCAGCTACTCACCCAGTTAAGTGCCCGTACTCATGCAGCATGCCAACGTTTGATTATTGAAGAATTAACCGCCCATCAGCTCAGCTTGTTATATCGTCGTCAGCAACTGCATCAGCATAAAGCACCCAAATGTGCCACACAAAGTCCGATTACCGATAAGCTATTTGCCGCATTGCCATTTGATCTAACTAGCGCCCAGCAACGAGTCATGAAAGATATTACGGCTGATATGGCAACTTCTATTCCGATGCTTCGACTGGTGCAAGGCGATGTTGGCGCGGGCAAGACTCTGGTCGCAGCGGGTGCAGCGGGTTATGCGCTTGATAGTGGTTGGCAAGTGGCTGTTATGGCACCCACAGAAATTTTAGCAGAGCAGCATTTGGTCAATTTCAAACAATGGTTTGAGCCGTTAGGTATTGGTGTCGGCTGGCTTGCTGGGAAACAAACGGCAAAGCAGCGCCGCGAAGCATTGGAGGAAGTCGCAGAAAACGCGGTGCAAATCGTGGTTGGTACTCATGCACTGTTTCAAGAGCAGGTGCAGTTTGCCAAATTGGGCTTAGTTATTATCGATGAACAGCATCGCTTTGGTGTTGAGCAGCGTATGGCACTAACCAATAAAGGGGTGGCCAATAGCACGCCGCATCAGCTGATTATGACCGCTACCCCGATTCCGCGCACGCTGGCGATGAGCGTTTACGGTGATATGGATACCTCGATTATCGATGAATTGCCACCGGGGCGTACGCCAATTACTACGGTGACCATTGACCGTAATCGACGCGATGAAGTCATTGAGCGGATTGCGATTAATTGTGAAGCGGGTAGGCAAGCATACTGGGTTTGCTCGTTGGTCGAAGCGTCTAGTGTGCTCGATGCGCAGGCAGCAGAAGCGACTTATGAGGATTTAAATGAGCGCTTGAATATTCGCATTGGTCTTGTCCATGGCAAGATGAAATCCGTTGATAAACAAGCCATTATGCAGGCATTCAAAGCAGGTCAGCTCGACTTACTGATTGCCACAACGGTCATTGAAGTTGGGGTCGACGTACCTAATGCGTCGTTAATGGTTATCGAAAATGCCGAACGATTAGGTCTATCGCAATTACATCAGCTGCGCGGGCGAGTCGGGCGTGGCTCAACCAAAAGCTATTGCGTACTGTTATACCAAAAGCCATTATCAGAAACTGGTACAGAGCGCTTAAATGTCCTGCGTGATAGCACTGATGGTTTTGTCATTGCCCAAAAAGATTTGGAACTGCGTGGTCCCGGCGAGTTATTAGGCAAACGTCAAACGGGTAACGTCGGTTATTATTTGGCTGATCTGATACGTGACGAGCAGCTGTTTGCCATTGCTCAGCGTTTAGCAAAACATCTAATTGCAGATCCTACGCGCAAGGCAGATGTCAGCCAACTGATTCACCGCTGGATGCCTGAGGCGAGTCGTTATACTAATGCCTAAGGCGTATAGTCAATTCAATCGGTTATCCTCTAAATGGGCTAAAAATGGCTAAATTAATAGCAAAAAAGAGGACAGCCAACGCTATCCTCTTCTATTTTTTGACGTAGAGCCATCATTTCGAAACAAAGCTATTTGGCTTTTTTCGACTTTTTCAATGACTTCTTAAGATCTTTGAGGTCTTTATTTTTCTGCTTAATTTTTGCTTTGGTGTCTTTAATTTCTTGCTTAAGCTTTTTTACGTCTGATTTATTAGCCATGATGGATTCCTTTATTAGTAGAGTTGTCTTAATAATGACAAATTACCCCGTAAATACAAGTCTAAACTGTAGGGCGTATGTATCATTAGTTTTTACGAGTGATGGTTCCAACTATAATGGGCACATCTTAATGCATTCAATATGACAGCATATTTGGTCATTTTTTCATTGGCTGAATAAGTTTTAAGAAAGGGGTTTTGTGTGAAGAAGACTTATGCAATGAACTGGAAATACGCTGTTTTTTGTCTTTAGTTATCGTTCACTTTATAATCTTTGTTACTAATATCTTTATTAAGTTCAATGTCTTACTGTGTCTTGATTATTATGTCTTGATTACTATCAACAATTGACTATGTAGATACTTAACATAATTGACCCAATGACGAGATAGTCTACAATGATAAAAGACTATTTTGATAAGCTCTGCCTGTATCATTTTGTTTCCCTTATACTTTTTACGGCGTTAGTACCGTGCTTATTTATAGAGACCGACTATGAGTGATTTTGAACACCCTAATAATAAGCAAGCACCGACTAGCGAGCAAGAAACCAACATTGAGCCACCTCAACCATCTGAGCTACCACCGTATCGCCAGTCTGATACTTTGTCTAAAAAAACCGCTTCAAAATTACCATTATGGTTGTTACCCGTATTGGTAGCCGTGCTTATCATTGGTGTGCTACTTGGAAAGTATTGGGGCGGTAGTGATAAAGCCGTGACCGATGAATCGCCAGTTTCTAGTGGTACTTCAAGTGATGGTGCCACTGCAAGCGCTACGAGCACTGAGCAGGCGGTATTATCAGTAGAAACGGTCAGCCCAAGCCAAGATGATATTGGTAACACACTCAGTGCTGATGGCACCATTGATGCCAAAGATACGGCGAATGTCAGTGCTAAAGTCAATGGCGTGGCTATCGAACGTATATTGGTCGAAGAAGGTGATCGCGTCAAAGCGGGTCAAGTATTGGCGATATTTGACACCGATGCTATGGAGCAGCAAGTTTTGCAAGCAGAGGCAGATGTTGCCGAAGCAGAAGCGACGCTTGCCAATGCCAGCGCTGATGCCGCTCGTGTCCTGCCATTGATTGAGATAGATGCCATTAGTAGGCAAGAAGCCGATCGCTATCGCACTGCAAAGCTTCAAGCACAGGCTGCGCTACAAGCCTCCAAAGCGCGTCTGAGCACTCAGCGCTTGAGTGTAGATAATGCAACAGTGGTCGCACCAGTCAGCGGTGTCATCAGCGAGAAAATGGCGGAGGTCGGTATGGTTGCTGGTGGCGAGCCATTATTTACTATCATTAAAGGTGGTATTTTGGAATGGCGTGCAGATATTGATCCCAAGCTTGTCGGTGAAGTCAGTGTCGGGACGCCAGTACGGGTGAGCTTACCAGATGGTGATACGGTAATGGGGAAAGTGAGCCGCATAGCACCAACGGCGGACAACAACCGGCAGATTACCATCTATGCGAGCTTGGCAGCCAATGCAAAAGTACGGGCAGGTATGTATCAAACGGGTGAGTTCCTATTAGGCAGTGCCAGTACGCAAACGGTGCCCAATAGCGCTATCGTCAGCAACGATGGCTATGATTATGTGATGCTAGTAACCAATGTGACCACTCAAGATGGTCAGACCATGGGTCGTATCAAGCAACAACGAGTGACATTGGGCGAGCGACTTGGCGAAAATGTGGCAGTGCTAGAGCCATTGCCTAGTGACAGTCAAATTGTCAAACAAGGCGGTAGCTTTTTAAATGATGGAGATTTGGTGCGTATCGTTGATGGTGTTAGCCAAACGAGTACAGCAGCGCAGGCACAACCATGAGTTTAAATGTTTCTGCTTACTCGATAAAAAATCCTTTAGTTGCCATTTTGCTATTCATACTACTGACGTTAGGCGGTATTTATGGCTTTATGAAAATGAAGGTGCAGCAGTTTCCTGATATTGACTTACCTGCAGTCGTGGTCACGGTGACTTTACCGGGTGCCGCGCCATCACAGCTCGAAAACGACATCGCAAAAAAGATAGAAAACAAGCTCACCAGTATTGAGGGTATCAAGCATATTCGCACCACGTTACAAACGGGTGCTGCCACCATGGTCACAGAGTTTGTGTTAGAAAAGGATATTCAAGAAGCGGTCGATGATGTGCGCTCGGCAGTAGGCGAGGTACGCGGCGATTTGCCTGCCGCTGCCAATGACCCTATTATTACTAAAGTTTCAACCGCAGGATTCCCCGTTGTCACTTATTCTGTGGCTGCTGAAAACATGAATGTGGAAGACTTGTCTTGGTTCGTCGATGATACGGTCACCAAGCGTCTTTCTGATATACCGGGTGTCAGTACGGTAAGCCGTATTGGTGGTTTGCAGCGTGAAATTACCGTCGCAGCTGACCCGATTACCTTGAGTGGTCTTAAGCTCTCTATCACACAACTATCCAATCAAATCACGGGTATTCAGCAGGACAGCTCTGGTGGTGAAGCAGAAGTGGGCAAAACCACCCAGACGATTCGTGTCCTTGGTGCGGTGGAGCGGGCAAGTGAGCTCAATGATTTACAAGTGGCAATCCCAGCAGGCGGCACGCAAGCGCTTGGACGTATGGCACAAATCACAGATGGCGCGGCTGACCCAAGCTCTATTGCTAAGCTTGACGGGCAAACGGTAGTGGCATTTAACATCACCCGCTCGCGTGGTGCCAGTGAAGTCGAGGTCATGGAGCTGGTTGATGCAGAGCTTGCCAAGCTGTCAGCCGATGTAGGTAATATCACGATTGAAAAGGTCTATGATCGGGCAACGCCCATCGCTGAAGATTATCAAGCTTCTTTACGGATGCTGATCGAAGGTGGGCTGTTAGCAGTCGTCGTCGTATTCTTATTTTTGCGCAATATTCGGGCGACGATAGTTGCTGCTGTCGCCTTGCCATTATCAGTGATTCCCACCTTTTTAGGTATGTACTTATTTGGCTTTAGCCTCAATATTATATCTTTGTTGGCATTATCGTTAGTGATCGGTGTATTGGTTGATGATGCGATCGTCGAGGTCGAAAATATCATACGGCATTTACGCATGGGCAAGACACCGTATGAAGCAGCGATGGAAGCGGCTGACGAGATTGGCTTGGCAGTAGTCGCCACCACATTTACTTTGATTGCCGTGTTTTTACCCACCGCCTTTATGGGCGGTATCGTTGGACAGTTTTTCCGTCAGTTTGGCTGGACGGCTGCATTGTCGATTTTTGCGTCTTTGATGGTCGCGCGTCTTATCACACCGATGATGGCAGCGTATATATTGCGACCAGAGAAAAAACACGTTGAGAAGCAAAGCGCGCTGATGGGTTGGTATCTCAAAATAGTGGCATGGACACTGCATCATCGCTGGCTGACGATGGGTGCGACTTTAGTGTTATTCGTGGCGTCACTGATGCTTGTCAAATTACTACCAACATCGTTTATTCCTGATAATGACATTGACCAAACTCGTGTGGCGATTGAGTTGACACCTGACGTTGCGCTGGAAGACACAGAGCGCGTTGCTGCGCTGGCAAGTGAGCGTATTTTAGCAATGCCTGAAGTCACCAATATTTTTACCTCAGTCGGTGAGGCTCAGGCTAGCATGGACTCAAACTCTAGTGGTGGCAAAGCCGAAAATATAGCAGGTCTAGATATCGTGCTAGCACCGCGTGCAGAGCGCGGCTCTAAGCAAGAGATTGAACGTCAAATAAGTAGTTTGTTGGCAGAAGTGCCAGGTGCGCGCTTTACCGTCGGTTTGTCGAGTGGTGGAGAGAGTGGTTACAACTTCTCTATGACCAGTACTAATCCGCAATTGCTTGAACAAACCGCTCAGCAAATTATGTCAGAGATTCGAGGGCTGCCCAGTGCTGGCTCCGTGACCAGTGACCGCAGTTTGCCGCGTCAAGAGTTAACGGTGACGCCAGACAGACTGGCGATGGCGGATAAAGGCGTGACCACGCAAGACATCGCTACGACGTTACGAGTGGCGACGGTGGGTGACTATGAGCAACGTTTATCCAAGCTCAATTTGGATACGCGGCAGATTCCTATCGTCATTCGTCTACCAGATGTTGCCAAACAAAATGTCAGTCAATTAGAAGGTCTATATGTACCGAGCTCGTTACCCGCAGGACAGGGTGTACGTGTGGGTGAAGTCGCGTCATTAGACTTTGGCACTGGGCCGGCGCAGATTAGCAGGCTCGATCGGGAACGCGCCATCAGTATCACGGTGCAACCTGCGAGTGGTGAGCTTGGAGATTTGGTGCAAGCGGTTAAATCAGTACCTGCCATGCAACAACTACCGCCTTCCATTACCATTATTGACCAAGGTCAAGCAGAAAACATGGCTGAGCTATTTAGCGGTTTTGTGATTGCGATGTCGGTCGGTGTGGTTTGTATTTTAGGCGTACTTATTCTATTGTTTGGGCGTATATTGCAGCCTTTTACCATTTTGATGGCATTGCCTTTATCGATAGGTGGCGCTTTTGTAGGCTTGGTTATTACCAATAGCAGTCTTTCTATGCCATCGATGATCGGCTTTATTATGCTAATGGGTATTGCCACCAAAAACTCTATCTTATTGGTCGATTATGCACTGATTGCACAGCGTCGAGGTTTGGCGCGTTTTGAGGCTATTATCGATGCTTGCCGCAAGCGGGCGCGTCCTATTATCATGACCACCATTGCGATGGGCGCGGGGATGTTGCCCTTAGTTTTCGGTTGGGGTGATGCTGATCCAACCTTCCGTCGTCCAATGGCCGCTGCGGTATTGGGTGGTCTGGTGACTTCGACGTTATTAAGCCTTGTGGTGATTCCAGTGGTTTATACTTTGATGGATGATTTGTCAGGATGGTTTGCTAAATGGCTCGTACCTAGTGGCAAAGAGCAGCCAACAACAGATGGTAAAGTATAATTTAACGGATTTATTTGATCATACTTATGACATAGCGTTAGCAGTGAGAATGCTATGTCTAAAATAGACGAGCCTATATTTATTGATTAAGTATGGGCTTGTTGTCATTATATAAGAGAGCAATTATAAGAGCAAAATCACAAGCACAAGCACAATCACAATCACAAAGGATGTGATAGCTCTATCATTTATACAGCAAAGGAATGTTACTATGAATCAAATGTCCCTTTCGACAGTCATACTGTCCTCGCGGAAGCCGCTACTAGCCTTATGTCTAAGCATGTTGGGTATCGCCAGCAGTCAGGCGAGGACTTACGATATCGACCCCACCCATACCAATGTACGCTTTGCTATTGACCATTTTAATACCTCTACCAACACAGGTGGCTTTTATAATATCACTGGACATTTAGATTATGATCCAGCGGCTCAGACCGGTAATATCTCGCTAGTAATTCCTCTGAATAGCCTAAATACAGGCAATACAGCATTTGATATTACGTTAAAAAGCGCAGATTTTTTCGATATTGAGCAGTTTCCACTGGCGCAATTTGAGTCTACCAAATGGTATTTTACGACTGATGGTAGTGGCTCAAATGTCAGCAAAGTCGATGGTATGTTGACACTACATGGCAAGACTAATCCCATTACGCTGACGGCCAGCAAGTTCAATTGCTACTTAAACCCAATATTAAAAAAGTCAGTTTGCGGTGGGGATTTTACAACGACTATTGATCGAACGAAATGGGGCATCAGCAAATATACGTTATTGGGTATTACTAAAAAAGTTCAGCTAAACATTCAGATTGAAGCGGCAAGACAGTAGTTTGATAGCGTTAAAGTTGAAAAAATCTTAAGAATGTTTATCGCTAACACAATCAATAGAAAGCAATTCTCTATTTATATTATAAAAAAAAGGGCTGAGACTTAGAAAATAAGTTTCGGCTTTTTTAATGAGAGAACCCTTAGATTCGTTAGTTAGTTTATCGAAATTTTCTTTATGCTTTCTTTAGCGTAGCTCATTTTTCTACAGGCTTATTTTTTGCTGAATGATGCTATCGAGTAAGTCGTAAAGTCTCCGCTATCCAATCTCATGTCATACCATAATTTCATTAACATGAATTATATTCATCTTATATTTAAATAGTATCGTTTTTATTCATGTAATAGTTTAGGTATGATTCACCTCATACACAAATTTGGTTTTATCTCAAATAATGAGAGTAGATTAGGGTAGCGGATTATCATGAGTAAAGAATTTAGTTGTGCAATTAAGCGCATTCGTTTTGATGAAAACTATCATCCTGCAAATAGCACGCGTCTGACGACGAACTTTGCGAATTTGGCGCGTGGCGAGCATCGTCAGGAGAACTTAAGCAAAACATTAAGAATGATAAATAATCGTTTTAATGCATTGGCACATTGGGATAATCCCACCGCAGATCGTTATTCTGTTGAGGTTGATATTATTTCTGTCGACATGGATGTGGCAGGAAATGGCGATACTTTCCCTATCATCGAGATGCTGCAAACAACGATTGTGGATCATAAAGAAAACACCCGTATTGACGGTATGATTGGTAATAGTTTCTCATCTTATGTGCGCGATTATGACTTTAGCGTGGTCTTATTAGACCATTTCGATAAACATCCATCATCTGCGCCGCCAGTAGATTTCGGTGACTTACATGGCAAACTGTTTCAGTATTTATTAAATTCAGAAGCTTACCAAGCTAATTTCACCAAGAAGCCTGTGATTTGCTTGAGTGTTTCCACCAGTAAAACCTATCAACGTACGACCAATCAGCACCCTGTATTGGGCGTTGAATACAAACAAGATGGCTGTTCTTTGAACAAAGGGTCACTAACCGATGAGTACTTTTCCAAAATGGGCTTAACCGTTCGCTACTTTATGCCTACGGGTAGCGCCGCACCATTAGCGTTTTATTTTGCGGGTGACTTGCTGAGCGATTACGCCGATCTTGAGCTGATCAGTGCGATTAGTACCATGGAGACGTTTCAAAAAATCTACCGACCTGAAATTTATAATGCCAATTCGGCAGCGGGTCAAGTGTATCAACCCAGCTTGAAGTACCAAGATTATTCCCTAACGCAAATCGTCTATGATCGCGCAGAGCGTAGTCAGATGGCAGTGACACAAGGTAAGTTCACCGAAGAGCAGTTCATCAAGCCATACCAAACCATTCTTAATGAGTGGGCAGCAAGCTATGATGTAAATGAGCACGCGGCAGAAGCATGTGCGAATAAAGAATACGCTGCCTAAACATGCTCAATCTGGCTGAAATGAGAATACCAATAAATAAGAAGATGAATCGTATGACAATATTATTACCGACACAAAAATTACTACCGACGTCAACGGCTGGCAGTTTACCGAAACCTTCTTGGCTTGCAGAACCTGAAAAAATCTGGTCACCTTGGGCATTAGAAGGTGAGCAACTGCTTGAAGCCAAACAAGATGCGCTACGTTTGACATTGCAAGAACAAGTGCATGCAGGCATTGATATTGTCAGTGATGGCGAGCAAACTCGTCAGCACTTTGTGACCACCTTTATTGAACATCTGGATGGCGTCGATTTTGAGAAGCGCGAGACCGTGCGCATTCGTAATCGTTATGATGCCAGTGTGCCTTCAGTCGTTGGCGCGGTAAGTCGTCAAAAGCCTGTATTTGTTGATGATGCTAAGTTTTTACGTGCACAAACCGATCAGCCAATCAAATGGGCACTGCCTGGTCCGATGACCATGATTGATACCTTGTATGATGGTCATTATAAAAGCCGTGAAAAATTGGCGTGGGAATTTGCTAAAATCTTAAATCAAGAAGCCAGAGAATTAGAAGCGGCTGGGGTGGATATTATCCAATTCGATGAACCAGCATTTAATGTGTTCTTTGATGACGTCAACGACTGGGGTATTGCTACGTTAGAGCGTGCCATTGAAGGTCTAAAGTGTGAAACGGCGGTGCATATCTGCTACGGCTACGGCATCAAAGCCAATACCGATTGGAAAAAGACATTGGGTTCAGAGTGGCGTCAATACGAGCAAGCATTCCCTAAATTGCAACAGTCGAATATTGATATTGTCTCTTTAGAATGTCAAAACTCACATGTTCCCATGGATTTGATTGAATTGATCCGCGGTAAAAAAGTGATGATTGGTGCCATTGATGTGGCAACCAATACTATTGAAACCCCTGAAGAAGTGGCCAATACGCTACGAAAAGCCTTGCAGTTCGTCGATGCGGATAAGTTGTATCCTTCGACCAACTGCGGCATGGCACCACTATCGCGCCAAGTGGCCCGCGGTAAGCTGCAAGCGTTAAGTGCTGGCGCAGCAATCGTGCGTCAAGAACTGACCGCTTAGGGTTCATTGAATAAACTGATACAAAATTTAGCTTTTATAGGTTGGGTTTTTAACCCCGTCTATACTAGCTTGTTTAAACTCATGAGTGACCTCAGTTATCAATGAACTTAAAGACTTAAAATTTAGGAGTTAAGTCATGATCGAAGCCACCGATTTTAGAGATGGTATGTCTTTGTTAACAACAGCGGTCAATGTCATTACCACAGAAGGCAGCGCTGGTACTCATGGGTTTACCGCATCTGCGGTGTGTAGCGTTACCGATACACCGCCAACCTTGCTGGTTTGTATGAACCAGACGTCTCGCTCACATGCTCATTTTATTGAAAATAAAATATTAAGTGTCAATGTTTTAGGCGCACAGCATGAATCAATATCTAACGCTTTTGCCTCCAAATTGAGTTCACAAGAGCGATTTGAATATGGCTCTTGGTCACCGCTCAAAACAGGCGCTCCCGTTTTAGAAGATGCGTTGGTCAGTTTTGATTGTGAGATTGAGGACATTCAGCAAGTGGGCACGCACAGTGTTTTCATGTGCCGAGTGGTCGCCATTAGACAAAGTGAGCAAGAGGAGAGTTTGGTGTATTTTAATCGTGCCTATTCTCGGGTTGGTCAAGTGGATCAAGCAGAAATCGCCTAAGTTGGCTTTTTAACTGATTGATTGTCACTGAACTAAAATAACCATCGTACTAACTCTACATAAGAAGTAAATATCCCGTGGAATTAATCGTTTTTTTAATCATAGGTGCGCTAGCAGGATTTGCTGCGGGGCTATTTGGTGTGGGCGGTGGCACAATTATCGTGCCATTATTATTCATCGTCTTTACGCAAATGGGTTACAGCCCTGACAATATCATGCATTTGGCATTGGGGACGTCACTGGCGACCATCATTGTCACCTCTATCAGCTCGCTCATGGCACACAATAAAAAAGGCGCAGTCATGTGGCCTGTCTTTAAAAATCTGGCACCAGGCTTAGCGATTGGTTGCTTTTTAGGGGCAGGGATTGCAGGGCAGATATCTGGGCTGTATCTTCAGCTCATTGTTGGCGTATTTTTGCTTTGGGTCGCCTACAAGATGTTTTTCGGTGGCAAAAAACAGGTTGCTAATCATGCTACCAATTCTAGTAGTACTGACGATGCTAATACACAACTGCCTTCGAAACCTAAGCAGCTCGCAGCAGGTGGGGTTATCGGTATCGCTTCTGCTATTTTCGGTATTGGCGGCGGTAGCTTAACCGTGCCTTATCTCACGCGGTATGGTGTTGTTATGCAAAAAGCCGTTGGCACCTCAGCAGCTTGTGGTCTGCCGATTGCCATTGCTGGAGCATTAGGTTTTATGTTTTTTGGGATGCAGCAACGAATTGATGTGCCTAACACCATTGGCTTTGTGCACATTTATGCCTTTTTAGGGATCAGTATCATGAGCTTTTTTACCGCCAAGCTAGGCGCGAAAGTTGCTCATATACTATCACCAGAGCTTTTAAAGAAATGCTTTGCGGTGTTATTAACGGTTGTGGGGTGCTATTTCCTGTATAAGGGATTGGTTTAAGTCTTTATATTGGCGCGTTTAAACTGCAACGTTTAGATCGTTCAAAAGTTTATTTTGAGTGGTTCTCTTATATCAGTCTGCTTTAAGTGGTCTATTAATGGGTCTAAAGGGTGAAGTAGCTGGGTTCTGTTGAGGTATGCTTTTTTGTTTTTCAGAATGATCTTTGGAAAAAGAAAATCATTTGTCCTAGAGTCTGACAACACGTTAGATGTGAGTAGCACAAGTGCTGGTAGGTTGTTCAAAGAAGGTTTGCTAACCTCCCTTTCTAACCCAAAACTTATCTTATTTTTTATGGCTGTATTTCCGCAATTTATCGATACTGAGCAAACCTATCTTTCTCAATTTCTGATTTTAGCTTCAACTTTTTGCCTATTGGTTTTACTGATCCATTTTTGCTACGCAGAAGCATTTGCTTTAGCCAGTCGATATCTATGGAAAGCTCAAGATAACCTATAGTTAATTACAAAAATAGGCGGTGCAGCATTAATGCTCATTGCCGTTCTATTGTGTGTAAGTGTAGTACTCACTCTCTAAAAGCCTCCTATGGTTAATACGAGATTGTCATAAAATTTTTTTAAATATAATAATCAGCCATAACTTCCTAGGCCAACTACATGACTCCTATATACACTGCATTGGCTGTACTGGTTACTTTTATTTGGGGTGTAAACTTTACCTTTATTGCATGGGGACTTGAAAGCTTTCCACCGCTAATGCTCACCGCCCTGCGTTTTTTCTTTACCGCTGTGCCACTGGTTTTTTTTCTAAAACCGCCCAAATTTAACCGTACATTACTTATCTATGCTATCGGTACGTTTGTCATGCAGTATGCTTTTGTATTTACTGCCATGCACTTAGGGGCATCAGCAGGATTGACGGCACTATTGCTACAAGTTCAGATTTTTATCACCGTATTGTTGGCGTATTTTATATTGGGTGAGGCAGTGAGTCGCATGCAAATCATCGGTATGCTAGTTGGTGTGCTAGGGCTTAGCGTCATCGCGTTAAATCTTGGTGGTGATATGCCTTTGGCTGGATTTGTCTGTATCTTGATTGCGGCCATAGGCTGGAGCTTTGGTAACATTGCTTCAAAACAGGCGTCAACACAAGCGACGCAGCAAGGATCAGATGGAGCTATTATTTCGTCTAATACTGGACAGAATAAGGCATCCGCGTTGTCTGCTCTCGCTCTCGTGGTTTGGGGTGGTCTGATCGCTTGCGTGATTTTAACTCTATCTTCTCTCATATTTGAGACCGAGGCATGGCAGCTGGCGACGTTTACCGAGGCATCGCTTAAGTCTTGGTTATCACTTGGGTTTATCGTGTATGTCTCAACGCTGATAGGATTTGGACTGTGGGCGCATCTGCTTAGTCAAAATACGGCTTCCAAGGTTATGCCGTTTGCTCTATTGGTGCCAGTATTCGGTATGACAACCTCAGTGCTACTTACAGGAGAGGTCGTGACATGGTGGAAAATGCTGGCAATGATATTGATATTGTCGGGGTTGGTGCTAGCGAATATAAAAATGAAACTGGGAAGAAAGCGCCAGCCAATATGATGTTAGCTGTTCTTATTCCTATAACAGCGCTTACGGTAAATAAAAATAAAAATCCAAACACTCATAGCCGAAGGTTCAAGTCCTCACTAGGGTACCGAACCTTCATATCTAGTATCAGTATGTCGACTTCTTTGATATGACGATCTAGGATAAACCCTACGCTGTTTAATCTTTAGCGCTGTCTACCCAAGAAAACTCTTCTAAGATACGCATCCATTGGTCATCTAATTTAGCTTTTAGTAATAATGGCTCACCAGTGACAGGGTGGCTGAGCGCTAAAGTCTGAGCATGCAGCAGCATACGCGTACAGTCATAGTGAGTACGAAAAAATCGTGTGTGCCGTATATCACCGTGGCTGGTATCACCCACGATATGATGGAATACATGTCGCATGTGCCGACGCAGCTGATGCTTACGCCCAGTCTCGGGTGTCAAGCGCACAAGACTATAGCGGCTCGTGTCATGCTTTTTTGATACGGCAAATGGTAGCTCGATTTGTGCCAAACTTTGCCAATGGGTCACCGCCTCTTGAGCGGGTTTGTCCAAATCGGCAAACTTATCGGCGATGGCATCGGGCTGAAAGCTCAACGCATAATCAACGGTGCCTTGTTCTGGCATATAGCCGCGCACCACGGCTAAATACTGCTTGGTAACTTTGTGTTCAGTAAAAGCCTCGCCAAGGCTGCGCGCCACGGCTGAGCTCTTGGCAAACAATAATACGCCTGACGTAGGCTTGTCTAACCGGTGCACCGGAAATACATGACAACCTACCGCATCACGGGTGAGTTGCATGGCAAAGCGCGTCTCGCCTTTATCCAGCCAACTGCGATGCACCAATAGACCAGCCTCTTTATTAATTGCCACCAGAAATTCATCTTCATAGATTATTTCTATTTGGTTAGTGATTTGATTGGCGGTGCCGTTTTCGATATCCATGTTCTCATTGTCCATACTGTAGATACAGTAACTATATAAGTGATTGAATTATATAAATTACTGATATTTTTCTATTTCGTTATTCACAAAAAAATCCTTCGCTATCTTATTCGTACCAGATAGCGAAGGACTCGGTGCAAAAAGCAACTGATTGATGATAGTTATTGTCAGCGAGTAATAAAGTATCATCTTAGAAGAATGGTAAGTCCTTAATTTAGTTAGAACGTAAAAATTATTGAAAATAATAAAGTATCATCCTGAGATTCATTTTTTTATTATTACAGTATTTTTACGAGTAATAAAGTATCATCCTAAATTTTTTAAAATAATTTGCTTAACATGAGTAAATTTAATTATCATAAACTACCTGATTCCATGTTCAGCAATAAGTTTTCTTAGTTTTGTTACTAGAACGCCTGTGTCGATTTTACCGTTTCTAACCTTGTATTCTAAAGGTGTTAATCCTTTTAAATCACTTGCAAGATTAGGTTTGTTATCTCTAGGCAAAGCCATTAAAGTACGCTTCCTACCTAGATGACCCATAAATAAACCTAGTTCAAATATTACATTATCTCTTGGAATTCTAGACTCCTTTTCTCTTGATGTAACCGTATCGTCGCTACTCATAATAGCCAATCCAAAATCAGAGGTTTTAACAGCTTTTTCCAAGGATTCTAATGTGTAAGACCCTCCCTCAAATACATCTTGGTCACACCAAATATCAACAGCTATATCATCGTGATCCAACTCTACCTTTATATCTCTGGCTACATCCAATGCTTCAACAGTGCTTATAATGAACAACTTAGGAATCTTATTACTTTCTTCTATTAATATATTCCTTTGTTCCAGCCTGTTAGCTAAGTCAATTGAAATGATTTTATAAACATCAGGATATTTTTCCATTAACTCATTGAAAAAACTAGCATCAACTTTAACAGCGATCATCTCTCCAGAAGCAATTAAAGTTGCAGATCTTGGTTTTGATGGATTTATTGCTGACATTTCACCAATGCTATAACCGGGTCCACGAGAATAAGGTAATTTAGCACTATTGATCATCATACTTACTTCACCTGCTAGTATGAAGTAAATATCTTGATCATAATCACCTTGATTAATGATGGTTTCGCCAGAACCGAAACCTACAACATTCCCATTGTTAGCAATTTCTTCAGCAATCTCACGATTACCACCAACTAATTTTTGATTTAACAACTCATTAATTACAGCTGATGTATTTTCTTGAAATCTTGATATTAAAGACATATTTGTTCCTCGAATAGTTATATTATTTAAGCCTACATTCATCTATCGTCATGCAACATTTCTGGTTTTCAAAGTACTCCCAAAATTTATTGTCTTCAAAAACCCTCTTTTCTTCATTGAAAGGTATTTGGTACAAAGTCTTTAAGCACTGATTTTCACAACCACCAATTGTTTTATGCTTATGTTTTGCGCTACCATCTGTGATACAAATACAGGCAGATCTCTTGTTGAGTACCTTATTATCAATACCCGTAGCGACAAGTTTCGAGTCGTAATATAGATGGTAATGTGATCGATTTGGATAGCATTTAGCAGGACTGACTTCTCTAAGCTCAATCTTTTTAAAGTCGATGTTGACGTTATTGCCTCTCAGCTTAAGTAAATCATCCTCAACAAGCTGTTGATAGTATGCTGCATTTCCATGGCTCCACTCTTTGACCTGCTTCGGCCATTTTCTATGTTTGTTTACATACTCTTGAGCTCTTAAGTAGTCTTTAATATAAGAGACCCAATCATCTATCGGCAGGCCCTCTATTTCGAACCCCAAGCAAAAGTAACCACCCATGTTTATATGTCTGTTAGGACAGAAACTTGGTAAACAACCGTCACTTTCTTTTATTAATAATCCAGAATCAGATTGAATGGCGGTTAGCTCAAAGGCCTTTCTTTTGCCGCTAGTCATCGGCACCTTCAATGTAAAACACAGATTGGATGCACTGTCTTTTTTGGAGGCTATACCAGCAGCATTAAGGTACTGCTCAAGCTCATTTAAACTGGGCATGAGGCTTCAACGCAGGTCGTGATGGTGTAAACTCTTCATCCGATGGAGCTGGCACAGAAGAAGAGATATCGTCATACATTGAACTTTCATTTTTAGCAGTATCTTCTTCAATCGCCTTATTATCCACTTCTTCAATACGCTCAAAGGTTATATCTGTGGCTGATCTATCAGAAAATAAATCTTCATATTTAGAGTCTTCTAAGACTCCGAATGCCGTTTCACCAATACGCGTCTCTGTTTCGTGTTCGCACTGCATTTGTTCTTTTTCAGAGGCTATCGTAGATATCCCTAATGAAAAACGCGTACTATTATCCAAACCCTCTTGGCCAACTCTAAGATTAGACACATCACCCAGTTCATAACCAATCGCCAAACCCAAATCGTCGGTTTGAATATCAAATCTATCGTTAAGCTTTTCTAGTGATAGGTTAAAGCTGCTTCTAATACCGCCTGACGCCTCAGTGCCAACTTCCACTGTCTTTAGTCTGTCTGTATATTTGTTACTACCTTCGCAGATAATGGCATGCATGCAGTCGCCAATAAAACGAACCCGTTTACCTTTGAAATTAGTATTGATGCAATCATCCATCTCTGATCTGATTACGTGCAAACAGCGGACAATGTTCTTTTTACCTTGCTCTGAATCCATATTTACGTTTACATAGTTTGTAAATCCATCAATATCGGCATACAAAGAAACCAGCTCTTGTCTTTTAGCCGTCTTATAGTAGTACTTATTAAAGTCAAAATCTTCTAAAGGTGATGCTGCCCGCGAGAACTGAAAATCTTTTAATAGTTTAGGCTTAGGCGCGTTCTCATTAACACTCTCAAGTGACAAACCATTTGGTAGCGTTGTGCGCTCAACTGATAATTCGATCTCATCAGAAGTTAGTGCTGATGTCTTGGTTTTGTCAGCATCCACCTTGGACAGATCAAGAACATCCCTTGCATTAGCAGTGAGGTAAATTCCTTTTTTGTCACCTGCAGCATGTTTTGCAGCATGATTGGCGGGGTTGCCTAAAAACAAAGGCTCTTTATTTTTGGCTCGGCCATTATTGACAGCTAAAGCGATACCAGAATCGATACCCACTCTGATCGTCGCTGCATCGATGTAATTATCGTTACTATCTTTTTTCTGCTGAGCGACAGCATCAATAATTAAATCACTAATGGCAACCGCTCTGTCTAAGCGATTTTTCTCATTATCATAAGGCTTTGTGACGACTGCATGTAGGCGTTGATTATGAAAGTCTACAAATAAAGACTCGGACTCATCCAATATGTATCTGATAGTTCTAAAATGTGAGTCGAAGAATCTAATGGCTCTTTTGTGTGAAGTCTCATTTTCATTACCATCTTTAACCAATAGATTTTCAAGATTTAAAATATCAACGTAGATATGAACGGCATCCATTTCATAAGCTTTGTTGACAGGGATATTACCCAAATTCATCTCACGAGTATAATTTGCTATTTCAACATCTTTCACTGAGTCACATAGCTTATCTATGTGACTTTCCGCTCTATCCACGTCCCAACTATAGTGCATTTTTTATCCTTATTTTAAATGTTTAGTTTTGATATATATGGTTGCAGCTACGTGAATTTTCAATCTAAAGATTATCTATTTTTCTATATAAATATGAATCGAAGCCGCATTGTATGGAAGTTTCACATTCATCGATTCGAACTAGCAGATTACAAAAATTTTAATAGATTTAATAAGCTGATCAATTACCAGAATAAGCAGAAGTTAGGAAAAATAAACAACAGATAAGCCATTTACTAACTATAGCGGTAGAGCTTAAGCATCAACCACAGTTAAGGGAGTTTCTCTCGCTATTAATGTTTCTTGAGGCACCGCTAAATATTTATCACGAATATGCTCAAAGTAAGGACTTAGACTAGGTAGGCTTACTCGAATAAATGACTGATTTTGACGATTGTCCTTAACAGACATTGCATTAAATTTTTCCGAGTGCTTCCAAGGCTCCTTAGGTAATATATGTCCATGAGCTTTGATGGATTTGGATATAGATTCAGATATGGCCAAACCAGCGAAATCATAATCAGCAAACACGTATCGTTTGCAATTTTTTTGAGAGATAGCTTGGAATATAAGTTTAATGTGTCTGTTGTGATGTCCTCTATAAGCAACTACTGTCACTAGACCAGTTAAGCCTTCAATTAATTTAACATGCTGTTCGTTAAATCTACAAAATGCGTTAAAGTTTTCTATGATAATAATATTATCAATATCCCATTCGATAAGGTCATTGATATCAACTCCTAAATAAGCGTTTTCTTTAGTTCGTTGATGCACGTAATTATTTGATGCTTTAATAACATCTTCATTGTTTCCTAATAGACGGCACTCAATAAATCCCTGTGTAGGAGCTTTACTAAATAGCTTGTCATCAGCAATAACTAAGGTATTATCGACTCTGTCTTTTTGCTTTAATTCTTCTAAATCATGCTCAAGCAAATCTATACCTGTTTGTGACTTAACAAGCTGTCTGATACGAACCCAACCGCCCATTTTAATTTTTATCTTATTGTTTACGATATATCCGACTTTAGGATCAAAGGCTACTATTAAAGCAAGAACATTATCGAGGCTTCTAAATGGGACATATTCAGCCCCTAAGACTATTTTACTTTTTAGGTAAGATAATTTGCTTGGATTCTTCAGGGCTCTTTCTAATATCTTTTCCATATTTCCTCTTTTAGCGGCGGTTTATCATCTTTGTCAAACTTGATATATTTAGCATCAATGACATACCTAGTACTACAAGTACTAGAAAGAGTACGAGATTTTAAATAGAATTTAAACTTTGATTGATCTTTAGTTCTTATGGTTCTATCTTCTATAAAATCGCTTTTTACTATCTTTAAGAATAAGGCGAGAAAGGCTTTGTATCTAATTTCATGCTTTAATTCAGCCAGTTCCCAGTATTCTCTTAACGATACAGCTTTCTCATGATGAAGTTCGCAATTACTAGCCATATATTTCATAACTAAAACCTTCTCATGAGAGGGTGGGGGTTTTATATATTCTTTCTCACCGCCATGATACTCACCTGAATAAAGGTTGTCAGTTTTACGTTTCGGTTTTTTAGGGCTTAATTTTTCGATCACTGTAGCCAAAAAGTAACTATCGTCTGAAATCTCTACATTATGAATATTTTCAGCAATAGATATACCACCATAAGCTAAGTTGGAATCCTCAATGTCTATATACTCTAAATCCGTTTTATCAGGAGTAAACTGACCATTTCTTAAAGCTTTACGAAGTAACCAAAGTGTCTTGCTTTTCCTATCTTGCTCTTGTTTTAGCTTATCGATTAATATTAGTATCTTGTCAAGATGGACGCCCATCTCACTATTAAATCTAGAAATAGAGTTGGCTAGATACTCCTCAAGAATTATTGCAGCGTCAGTATATTCACCATGGAGTTTATGCAACTCTTGAGGACTTAATATTTCAATCTTTTCCAGTTGAAGCTTAATTTTTTTATTCAAACCTTCAAGTATTATTCTTTTAAATTTGATACTAGGCGTATTATTTAGATCAGAATTGATTATGTATTCGATATCGGCCATCTCACGACCCAAATACTCTGCTATAGAGATAGCTATATCTCTTATATTTGCTAAATGTCCTATCTCTTCACTTTCATTTTCAAATGAATCAGAAGCTAATTGAGCCAGTAGGACAGATTGGCCAATTGATTGTTTTGAAAGCTCAATATCAGGAGCAACATTCAAGTTACGAGACTTATGATCTAAGTTTTTCAATAGGGCAGTAAAGTTTGAGCCCAAATTAATGGTATTGGGATTGATATTTATGACGCCACTATCTTGCAAAATTTTATATTGCTTTTGACTCTCATTAATCTCTTCATAATAACCACTTGGTAAGTAGGCTTCATACAATAGGCCTGATTTATCAGTAATGGCTCGACCCAAGGACTTAATTTTCTCTTCTGATAACTTCATACTTAGTTTTTTCATAAACCAAGCCCTTGTTGTTCCTGTACATCCTCTTCATGCTCTAGAATATTGTGAGTAATGTATTCAAATACATCGTATATGTAACTGACCATTCCTGTTGCACGGTAAATTTTCTTATTAGGTTCCACTAAAACTAATACTTCGTATTTACACAACTTATCGAGCAAAGATAGCACCTTCTCATCGTTCGGCTTTTTAGATGCGCCTGTAATCTCAGACACCTCAGTCAGCATGCTTTCAAAATGCATATTATTATTGGCCTCAAGCACCAATTCAGAATGGCTTAGGTTTTCACCATGAACCAGTATATTTCCTTCATCAGCAGTTGATAGACATGCCAACATCTCGACAATGGGTCCGATGTCGTGATATATATCATGGAACTGCTTAACAACTGCTCTTTTATCACCTTCAGTTGGTTCATTGTTCATACCAGCAAAAACATCGCCATCACAAAGTGCTACGAGTTTTACTCCAAACGGTTTAAGTTGCGAGGTTATCCGCTCATAGGCTGCGTTATTATCTTTTAGCAACGAGTAGGCTTCTGGATAAGTGACCTTGCATATAAATTTATTATTCATTAGCAGTCGTAATATTTCATATTCTTTCATTATCCAAATACTCCAAACTTGTCTAGCTCCCAATCTTGAGTAAGCATACGCATGTCATCAGTCTGTGATAGCTCATATCTTTTTTGAATTCTATTATGATGACAGGCGATATTATTAGTAAACATGGGGATTACTTCATCGTCTGGATTTTCAGGAGCAGCACACATTGCTGATATACCAAAGTTTTCAAGGAGGCTTAGCAGCTCTTGAGTATTTTCATGGTCTAAAACACCAATTTCGTCGATAAAGAACTTAAGTACGACATCTTCACTATTCGAAATTACTTTGAGTAATGAGATATAAATTATTAACTGCGCGATGCGCATTGTTCCATTTGACCCCATATCTTTAAAAACTTTTACTCTTTTGGTATGTTTGGCCTCTTTACCTACTTGTTTGACCATCAAGCTAAAATTAAATTGTTCAGATAGTTTAATGTTCATTTGATTCTGACCAATGTAATCTTGAACTCTCTGAAGCTTAGCTAACAGCTCTTCATTAGGCATCCTATCTCTATTATGCAAATCTGACTCAGCCCACTCTATATGAGCTTCTGAGAAATCTTGTAATGTGCTATACCATCTATTTTCTTTGATTCCCGAATTGATCGTTATGACCAACTCTTCAATAGCTAAAGCTTGCAACATATTACATACTGTCTTGCAGCTCGCATTAAGGCGATTAGAAAAGTTACTTAAACTGTTGTGTGCTTTATCTAATTTGGATTTAAACTCATTGACTTGATAGGCAGCTACACGATACTGACTTATAAGCGTATCTTTTTTTATCTGCTGCTCATTATCAAGGTAAGCTGTGAATTTCGCTGCTTGAATAAACCATGTACTTTCGTCAGGCGCTCTTGAAACCAAATCGTCCGACATTAGGCTTTCAAACATTGATTCATTGCTAGTGAATGGCTTTCGTATTATCCGTAGTGCATCTAACCCCTGTTTAGTATTAATCTTAGTATCTTTAATTAATTCCTTAGTTTCATTGAGAAGGCCTAAGCTTGCGTTATGGAGGTCTGAAAGTGAATAAGCTGTGCAATCATAAGCTGGTAATTTATTGGTCACTATCGATTGATTAAGTAGATTTTTAGCATGTTTTAAATGCTCTTCAACCTTATCTAGTTCAAATCCAGCTTTTTTAATTTTATTTGTAATGGTTTCAGTTTCTTCTATAAGAGCGTCTTTTCTCTGTTTTTTAGTTCGTACGATTTCTGAGTTCGCCGTCTCTTTATGGATTAATGTAGTTGATAAATCATCTTTTTTAGTTATAAGGTTTGGCACAGCAGCATACTCTTCTTCCATAAAGCTGTAATAAAGCTGTACACGAAATTTTGCCATTTCTGATAATTCTATCTCTTTTGAGATGTTATCTATCTTTTCACGAGTCTGAACAATTACACTATCATCATAACCATTCTCGCTCTTGGCATTCTCATAACGCTTTTTAGCTAATGCTTCTTCTTCTTTGAGTGAGTTCAGCCTTTTGTCCTTCTGGCTGTTAACTTTGTTTTCTTTAAGCTCTTTTTCATGCTTTAAATATGCGATTTTTTCTTCGTATTTATTTTCGATTTTTTTAACTTCTAAAGCTTCTTCATTATAAGTAGCATTTAAGTACAATGATTTGCTCTCAATTTTCTCATCAGTTTGCTTGATATTATTACTAGCTCTTTCTTTAGCGTCACTAACTTCCTGTATTTCTCGAAGTTTTAACTGTTTTAAAGTAGCCTCCTGCGATTTGATAAATTGCTGAGTATTCTTGACAGTAACTTCAGCCTTATGGACTTTTTCCCTAGCATTATCTTGACTAATTTTCGCCTTCTTAATTTGCTTTTCTAGTAAATTTGCATTTTCATTCAACTTTGATATGGTTTCTTCTATACCCAATCTTTTCTTGGCGATACTGTTATGAGTTATTGATTTCTCTGGGCTATTACTGGTGTCTATCTTGTCAGTATCTAATATTAACCCAAACACAGAATCATCAGTTGGAGCATCTTTATCGGTTATAGTGTCTATTTCATAGCCTGACCAACTAGGTGATAGATCAGAGCGATTGAACAAAGAGGGGTCAATTATCTTTCTTATTTGAGCTACTGTTGGAGCAAGAAATTGATGTTCTTCACTTTTTAACAAGAAGCTTAATAGATTGCCTTCTTGACGAAGATTTTGAAGTTCATTGAGAGCTGATGTTTCACTATCTATTTTACGTTGATTGTCTGCGTAGTCTGATTGAAGACTCTTATATGTATCGGCAGTATCACGCAGCATATTTTCAGATTCATTTTTATTAGTAATATCTGTACTCAGTTGGGTTCTATAACCATCTATTGATAGGGCGGTATTCTCTATCTGTTTTACCAACTCTGGAGTAGCGTAGACATGTTTTAAATACTCTTCAAACTTAGCTCTTTCGATATTAAGCCCGTTAATCTGTTCTTTGATATTTTCGTGCTTTGTTTTATAGTTTCTTTCAACTACCTTAATGTCAGACGCCTGTCGTTTCAATATTTCTATTTGCGAGCTATTAAAAGTGGACTCAATTTTTTGTAAGTCTAAGCTTGTAATGGTCTCTAATTGTGTCCTGCTGCTTTTTATCTCTCTCAATGTGGTTTTATATGTTTCAGTTATTCGATCAATTATCCGAGCAGCGTCATTTTCTTTTTTTTCAAATTCTTTTAATAAACTTAAATGGTGTTCCTTTTGTGCTGTCAGGCGCTCTATTTGACTAATCATTTGCTCTAATGTTGTCAAAGCATGATGTTCATTTTGAACACCTTGCTCAAAATCTCTTTTTATTTTTTCAAGCTTATTTATAGTTTTTTCTATCTGGCGCATCTCGCTGTTGATATCTGCTTTTTCGTTATTCCAACCTATTTCTATATTGCTTATTTGGTTGCTTATTTCCTTTACGTCCTTTGTGTATTGATCTTCAAGCTTCTTACTTTCAGATAACCTATACTCAAATGATAATTTTAAGTTATCTAATGCGTTAACTCCTTTAGATAGGTTATTCTGATTTGATGCATTTTGCTCTACGTAGCGATTAAGAGCATTAAATTTATCTCTTAGGTCTTCAACTTCACGCCATGAATTCCGATCTTTAATCCATTTGCTTGTATCGACACCTTGAGAGTCCATTGACATCTCATTACCTTGAACCTTATTTTCAGACTTCATTGCTTCTACTAAGAACTCACAGATTTGGTCAAATTCTATTCTACTTTTTAAGATGTTACTTGCAATTGAAGAAAAACCATAAAAGCTTCCTTTACCTGTAGCTAGTGAATAGTCAGGCTGTAGGGTTCTAATAGACTTAAAAGCTGCATCTGAACGCACGATGTTTTTCAAGCGATATCTTGGACAATTGGAGATAATAGCTTCATAGGCCATTTGTTTTACATTTGGTGATATGTGATTTCCTTGATTTTCTACAACTTTTTTAACCTCTTCAAACTGTCTAAATTTTATCTTGTTATCAACGTTTTTAACAAACCAAGACTCATCGTATGCAGTATTAACAAAATTGAATACCTGCTGACCTTCATTTGTACGTCTAAGAATAACGCAATTTTTCTTACCAAGCCTTATGTACTCATAAACGATGTAACTATCGGCATAAGGAAGATAAAAATCAACAAAGCTATCGTATGCTTCGTTTTTTTTGGCAATATCACTTAACTTAGTGCCATAGAAGGGAGTTATCGCACCCATCAGAGTCGTTTTACCAGAGTTATTACGTCCCGTGATAACTGTATTGTTGTCAACTTCTAATAAGTGACTTTGACCTACTAAGTAGCTATTTATCAATGCTACTTGTAGAAGTTTGTTCTTTCCTTTTATTAATGGCCTGATAGCGCCATCGTCTGCAATGTTTGATGCTTCATCTACTTTCAGCATGTTCATTTCCCCATATAGTATATAAAACTAAAATTTAACTCTTTAAACTATTTCCAAAAATGAACTCAACTCTATTCTTGTTTTATTTACGATTGTTCATAATCATATCAATATTATCGTATTATTCAGTACTTAAGGCATCAGTTTGTATCGAAAACTAAATGATACACGACAATCAGTGTCGCATAACCTATTAATATACTATTCCTACGCATCAAAAAAGCCAAATACACTTAGTATTTGGCCTTAGTATTGGAAACTTAAATTATATTTGGTTCTTTACGCTTTACACTACTTCAAATCATTGATTGTAATTGAGTAGTTAGTACTTTGCATACTTCCTAGGGTTGAATAATCCACTTGTTCAATAGCCTGTTGCAGTGTATAAGGTTTAAATAGCTCATCGAGAGTGTAGTGAAAACCACAATCCTCTATTCCAAACACATAATCAAAAAAAACTTTAGCCATAGCAGACTGAGGATGACTGACATCGCGAAAAGATTTATTGCGATGCCAACTACCGCTGGATATCTTACCGAAAATCCGTTCGATGTTACCTGAAATAGAGTTCGATGCATGCTTTCTAGTGATATTCGGTTTTTGCACATATGCAGCGGCACTTTCAACCGCTTTATAAATTATATAGTGCATGACAGATACAGAGCATTCAGCTAAACATGCTCTAAGTAGGCTTACAAGCTTCTCACCAATAGGTGGGGCCAAGTTGTTTAGTTTTGACCTGGTAATCAAATAGCTTAGACACTCTCCTAGCTGTATTTGCTGACACCACATTTCGAACTGAGTGTTGACGACTAAGGAATTAATATTTTTTCTAGCTTTAGCATCCACCATTATCTCAGTCAGATCGTTAGTGTTATAAGCAAACTCAAAAGTCGCCTGATAATAATCAATCTCTAATTCTTGTTCTTCATTGACACTAATATATTCATAGCTCTCTTCAGGAGTCAATAAAAGCAGGTTTAGTTTGAAAAGATGGTGAAGTATTTTTTGATCCAATCTAAAGAATGGAGATAAAGGCAATGACAAATTATCACGTAGAGAGATCGTAGTTTCTAAGCTCTCTGCCCCTAAGCTTTCTATGGTTGCTGCAAGTAAAAACCTATCTACTTCATTAAGCGTAGTTATCGACGGGACTTCAGTTGATTGAGAGTTCTTATAGTCCTTAATATAGTTAACAGCTGACTGTCTTTGTTCCTCTTTCAAACGCTTTTGCTGAAGCCGATACTCTAAGTACTCTCGTTCTCTTTTTTCTTGGAGCGTATCCCAACATTCATCGCACCGCCAACTATCTATGCTTAGTTGAATAAGCTGTGAACGAGTATGACAAATCTTAGTTTTACCACAGACTATACATTGGCAGTCAAGTACGACAAGGTGGGCATTTCCCTTAACAGTACTAGGTATATCTTGATGCTTAAAGCCAAATTCCCGACCTATTTCTTTACAGGTATATATAAACCCACTGCGCTTATCGCTTTCCCGTGACCAATATTTTTCACAGATAAGCTTGTTAATATATGTAATATTTTTCTCATACTCTACTTCCGTTTTCATGCTCACCTCTTAATACGGACTATATCCCGTGGATATTATAGCCCACCACTGTGAGTATTGCTATTTTTAGCAGTGGTTAATGAGATGACGACAGATGAGCGTATGATTGCCTTTGGAAAGCGTATCCGTGAGGTACGAAAAAGCAAAGGAATATCTCAGGAAAGACTGGCAGAGATGGCAGGTATTGATCGAAGCTATATGGGGAACATTGAGCGTGGAGAAAAAAATGTCACTCTGAAGAAGGCGTATGAAATATGTGATGCATTAGGTATTGAGATACAAGATTTAGTCTGAGCTTCTGGCTAAATCTCGTGAAATTAGATACTCTCGGGAATTGATTTTATTATATGTAAGGGTTGGGTATATAGCTGTTTAATTGAGGGTTTTAAATATACTTTAATAAGCTGTATTAGCGGCTCTGAGTGTTGCTCTACCTTAATGGTTTGGCTCAAGTCAGGCTGTGCACTGATATGCTTTGACAAGCAGTCAGTAGCACTGCTAACGGTATCAGCGTCATTTTTATGGCCATCATTTCTTGCATCCTTAAGCTATAGCTTGTTCACCTGACCTAAGAACAATATGGCATTGGTTTTATTGTCTTTAATCATAAATACGAAGGGGTGATTGGCATGAAATTCAGCGCTGTATGAAGCTGATACAACTACTGCCACTATACTTGTAGCAGCGGCTGCCACCGTACCTTTTTCATCAACCTCAACCACCGCTTTATGGATAATAGAATCTACGGCTAACGGTAACTTGTCATTAAACAAGCTAAAATCAGCATGATTACTAAAAGCGATGGGCATGCCCATTTCAGCCAGTATCGTCTCCATCTTATAGCTCTGTTCTAACTTGAACTTAGGCATGTTTAAAAAAATCTCTTTGTTCTCTAACCCTTCAGTCCATCGGCTAATCTGAGCGTCACTCAAGTTTGCAACCAGCTTTTGCATAGCGGCTGCTTCTTTTGATTTTGGTAAGACAATCAGCATTGATAGGTCGTCGCCTTTATAAGGCAGTTCTACCACTTGTACTTGCTCATCTTCCATATAATCAAAGCGATTTATGTCATACATCATTATTTCTAAGGACGTTGTCCCATCAGCATTATAAAAAGGCTGAGAGCTACCTTGCAGGCCCAAAGGCTGTGCCCATTCGCTTTTAAAATAAACGGCATTGGTTAGTACAGCAGCGGTAGATGACTTGATACTCCTTTCTGGCAGTAGTTCAGGAATCATCTGCTGAGTATGTCTGGAAATGGTTTTATTGATGGTCTGACGTGATGGCTCGGGACGGCTCGCAAAATCAAGATTGGTGACTTGACCACCATAATAGCGTTTTACGGTATCCAAATAAGTTTGATTGGGGCTCAAGCCTTGACGCATCCATAAGTCATTAACCGTGCTTAAGTTATAATTTGGGTTGGGTGTATTGAATTGATTGTAGAGTGCTGCACTATTTGGATTGAGGATAGCTGGTGCTGGATAGTGAAAGGTCTTTTGGATTTGCTGCTTTGTTTCACCCTCTGCTGCAGCATAAAGCATGGCCATCGCCGTAGACAAGCTGTAGGGCGAGAAAAATATGTTCTTATCTACTTGCTCAGTCTGACCATTTATCTGCTGATACAGATCAATGGCGAATTGATTATTGGCATCGACGACTTGTTTGACACCTTCAGGCGTTGAAGCAGAGTCGTCAGCAGCCGTATAACTCTTATCAGTCTTTGTGGTCGAAGGGGTCTCAGTCTTGCTAACTATAGGTTTTTCAGCTGCCTGTTTTATCGGTTGATTATCAACTAGGCTATTATTACAACCAGCGATTGCTAGTAAACTGCCTAAAGCAAGCGTACCGACGCTGAGCTTCATTATTGGCTTTTTATAAATGTAATGGTTATGATTTTTAATGGCGTTGTACCCTTTTAGAACTCGAATGATGTCCTGATTATATACAAGGGTTTGGCGTGATTTAGTAAACATATGCTAATAAATTCTGAGATAATATATGGATCAACTTAAGCTATTAGGAAGACTTACAAGTATATGGATAGCGGAATAATTGTGATTTAATAGTGAGCTCATTTTAGACAATGGTTAAAGGTTACTAAGCTTTATCGAGCTTCGGACAAGTACATTTGAGGATAAGTATGTACGTATAAAGAATACGAAAATTTTTCATAGCCTAAATAAATATTAGTAAAATAACGCCTTTTTTACTCCGATAATACTGGGGCGTCTCACAAGCAAAGTTTCTACGCCAAGGGTGGATTAAGAATAATTTAAATAAACTGTTCCATAATATGGGTTGTACTAATTTAATTGTGGACTGACTATAAGGATTAGCTTTATGTATGAAAATACACCTATGTTGAAAAGAATAGATTTATTAAATACTATCCCTCATGATTTTCCGTTTATGCACCTATATCCATTATGTTTTACAAAGAGTATCACCGTAATTACTGGCGAAAACGGAGCTGGAAAATCGACTATCTTAGAGGCTTTAGCAGTCAAATTAGGTTGCCCTGCCGAAGGCGGTTCTATAAACTTTCATTATGAAACTGAGAATACACATCTGGATTATACAAAGCATCTGAGAATCTCAAAAAGCGGTAAAAAAATAGAAGATATTTTCTTCTACAGATCTGAAACCTATTATAACCTTCTAACTGAAATGAGAAGTCTGGACTCAGAATTGAGTTTTGACCCTAAGATAAATAGCTACTATGGAGGTAGAGACTTACATACAATCTCACACGGAGAGTCCATGAGAGCTTTATTCTTCAATCGTTTCAGAGGGGGTGGACTTTATATACTTGATGAGCCTGAAGCATCACTATCAATTGCGAGTCAAATTGATTTTGTCGAGAGAATTATACAGTTAGCAAAGGAAGGGGCGCAGTTTATCATTGCCACCCATTCTCCAGTTATCATGCTGATGCCTGATATTGACCTTATTCAAATAACAGAAAATAATTATAGGTACGTGGATTTTATAAATACTAATATCTATTACTTATATAAAGAAATATTAGAAAGTAAGGGCGAATTCCTAAAAAATATAATAAACACATAATTATCTACTTAAACTCGCCATGTAATAACTATAAGGTGCAAACAGAGTACTAACCCTTATTTTTAATCAGTCTAGCGGACTAGATACGAATAATACAAACCAGTACGTTAGTCAGAAACTGTGGGTATATAAGGTTTAATAAATATTCTCATTCGAGCATATTAATAACGAACCACAAAATATTGTGGAGAGAATTTATTACATATAGTGAATAACAGTAAAACTCCAATAATCATTCCAATCCACGCTCCCGTTAAATCACTTGAAGTATCAATTAAGACACCCGCCATGAAAGGGAATGCTGAAGCAATTAAGTATCCACCACCTTGCACAAAAGCTAATAAAGTCACTGCTTGCTTGGCGTTAGAGGCGTAATCAAGCGCTATGATTAAAGATAAAGGAAATAAAGCACCAATCCCTAACCCTAAAATTATAACGGTTAAAAATGCAAGCTTTGAGGGAATATAGATAAGCAGTATTAAACCAACTAATATGAGCGATAGAGTGACAAATAATGGCTTTCGGCGATCGTTGAATTTTTTGATAAATATAGAAATTAAGATGCCAGAAACTACTTCTGCCACCGTTAAAATACTTAATAAAGCGCCAGAAGCATCTCTACTCCACCCAAGCTGAGTGTAATTTAACGGTAACCAAGCTAAAACCAATGTGTATGCGCCTGTACCTATACCAAAGAAAAGCATTAACAACCATGCATTTTTGGACTTTATAGGTAGAGGCAAATAACCGTTTCTACTGCTTTTGATATGTGGCATAGCAAAGGAGAACAGTATAATTGCCAATATGGCAGGGATAGCCATAATTGATAAAGCGGTATTCCATCCAAAGGCTCCTTCTAGAGGAGAGCTTGTAGCAGCTGATATCGCAGCCCCAGCCATAATGCCTGTTGTAAATAACCCCATAAAAACGCTAGCACTGTCTGGCGCAATTCTGTTTAAATAGGCGGGCATTAGAGTTTGGATGATTGCTATACCAATGCCTCCAATGAGAGAAGTCAGCAATAGAAGGAATGTAGAGTCAGCAAAAAATCGGTAGCTACAAGAAAGTGCTATCGCCAACAATCCAACTAATATACCTATATACTCGCTTACTCTAGATTGAATTCTGGGACCTAAAAGCGCAAAGCAGCCCATCATTGCAACTGGCAAAGTAGTCAATAGTCCAGCAGTTTGATTATTTATTCCTATATCGTTTGCTAACACGGGTACGATTGGAGATATCGAGGCCATAATAGGCCTAAGATTAAGACCTACGATTATTGTTATGGTGGCTAGTATCCATTGGTTATAACTAAACTTACTCATTTCCTACCTCGCACTCTTGTTTATGTGTCTTTTTTAGTTATGAGTCGATGCATTATCACGATTTTAATTGGTTATCTTTTGCAGTAGTACCAAGCAATAATCAAATATACGCTAGCATTTTAGATCTAAAAAATCATAAAATTTAAGGGCTCTGTCCACTGTATATATTCGAGAAAATCTGACTTTAGGGTGTCCGGACATACTGACATTAGCATCAAGGCATTGTTACTACAGTCCAAACACTTTGATACGTTCACTGGCTGACTGATAGTTTTTTTCGCCAGCTGGCTCAACGATGTTACCAAATGGCATTTGAGCAACCAGTTCCCACTGCTTAGGAATTGAAAAAGCTGATGCAATATCATTATTGATTAGTGGATTATAATGCTGAAGATTTGCACCAATATTTAAAGCACTCAATTCTAACCACATAGCATATTGATGCATTGCTGAGGTTTGCTGCGCCCAAATAGGAAATTTGTCAGCATATAGCTCAAACTTATCTTGCAACGATTGTATAACCTCCTTATCTTCGTAAAACATAACTGTACCCACAGCCGCACGAAAACCATCCATTTTTTGTTGACTACCTGAAAAATCGTTACTGCCAACCGCCTTACGTAAATGGGTCTCAGTGATATCCCATAGTTGCTTATGCTGCTTACCAAACAACACTACTAGACGTGTCGTCTGTGAGTTGAAGGCTGAAGGCGTATTTAGTATTGTGCGCTCAGCAATATCAATAATTTCTTGTGGTTTTACTGGTAAGTTGCCACCTAAAGCATAAATGGACCGACGTTTAGTGAAGGCTTGTTGTAGGTTGGCTGAATTGGATTGCGGCATATTTTTATCCTTTTAAGTATTGTTAAATAGAATGTTATTTATATCGTGTGATTAAGGTTTGTCAGCCTTATTGAATAAACTTACAAAGGAAATCAAACTTCTTAAGTTCAGGTCTTATCAGGAACTTTAAGTCTTTGTTCCGATCGTGCCATCATTTTCATGCCACCCCATGTAACAAGTGCCACACCGAGTGCAATCAAAGATGCGCCTAGAATGAGTCCGTCCGGTGGAGATTCACCTTGTAAAAAAACAGCGACAGGTACACCTACAATTGCTCCAACAGATCCTAGTAAGCTTAGTAAAACCGGGCCACCCGTTTTTTGAAGTAGAAATAATAATTGAAACTGACCGGCGAATATGAAGGCCTGTAAGGCAATTAAACCAAGTGGCAGGAAACCTCCCATTGGAACGGTAAGTGAGAAGTCCGGTAGGAGGCTTGTTGCGCCAAGTAAGACTACAGCCGCAATAAGCATACCTGGAGCAAGCGCATTGGGAGACGCTCCTTCCGGCCAACGCAATGTACGATAGAGATTGCCAATAGCGAGCAAAACAGGGCCACAGAGTGCTATCAAAATCCAAAACACACTGGCATCTGGTGCAGAAAATTTACGGGTAGCTAGTACACCTGCACCGGCAAGTGCAGCTGCAACCCCAAGAGCTCGAACCGTCTGAAATCGCTCCATCCCTAACGCTAGTGCCCCAAGATAGGTGAGAAGTGGCGGTAAGGAGATAATTAGGGCTACAAAACCGGCACCGACATGGGGAATAGCGGAGAAGAAAAGTAAGTTAGAGCCTGCAACGCTGACCAAAGCAGATATAAAGTAATATTCAAAGCTGCGTTTATTGAGAGGTGGAAGTTCATGGCGTAGTAACGCAATAACTAACAAGATTATGGCAGCACCAGCAATTGACCAAAATAAAAAGGCAAGCGGAGATAAACCTATTTCCCCCGCATATTTTGCCACATTGGTAGAGATACCAAGTAACGCGCCTCCAACCAGAAGACAAATTAAAGGAACTAGCCATACACTTTTACAAGGAGAGCCATTTCGCTCTGTAAATTTAGTCATATAGTATCCTAACGGCCGAAAATGACCTTGATGTCAGAATATCATTATATATCTTGATGTCAAGATAATAATATTGCTATTATTACTGCCTATGAGGAATTTTCAGTAGAAATAGACATTTTAATATCTTCAAAATCATAAATATTCTGATCATAACGAGGAGTAAATCAATGCAAACTAAAGGGTGTACACAAGAAGATGCAGTACAGAAGATTATTAGCCAGTGGCAAAACCAAGGATTTGCTACTGATAGTTTGTTAGCAATGGAGACTATAGGGCGTATAAAGCGGTTAGAGGTGATATTAATGCGAAAGCTATCTGCTAACTATAAGATAAATTATCAAATATCACATTGGGAATTTGATGTGTTAGCGACATTACGACGCACAGGCACCCCATATTTAATGAGCCCAACCGTTTTGTTTGATAGCATGATGGTGAGTTCTGGTACGATGACCAATCGCTTACAGCATTTAGAAAAGAAGGAACTTATTGAGCGCATTGATAACCCAGAGGACAAACGAAGCTTATTAGTCAAACTAACCCCAAAAGGTCTTGAGTTGATTGATAGAGCCGTCGCATCACACGTGCAATTGGAGAATGACTTGATGAGTGATATGAGTGAGGAAGAGCTACTTATTCTCAATTTATTATTAAAGAAAATTGAGAATAACCTACCTATTGTTTAGATCTAAAAAATATCTTTATATAGAGATAAATAATATATGTAGCAATAATAATCGAAAATAACTGAACTTACTCTCGAAAAGCTTACTTAATGTACAAGTACACCGTAATTCTATAACTTAAGAAAGATATCGGTGTCAGTAGCCTACAGTTGAAGATCCAAATCATGGCTTGGGAACCACCCATTGTACCCATAAGAAACGTTGTGGAAAAAACTCTAGACATAAGAAATAATCTTTTCTCTTGCCATAAAGTCTGAAGGACGTTGACCAAAAAAATCTTTAAAAGCTGCGCTGTAGGCACTATGGCTATTATAGCCAAACTGAAAAGCGATATCGATGATAGGAAGCCCTTCACTAAGGGCTTCTAATGAATAAAGCAGTCGCGCTTGTTGTCGCCATTTCCCAAAGGATATACCTGTTAACTTTAAAAATTGACGTTCAAAGGTTTTAGCTGAGATATGGAGCTCACTTGCCCATTGAGGAATAGATCGAGAGTCGGTGGGATAATGTATTAGGTATTCACAGATGTTGTGATAACGGGCATCCTTAGGCCAAGGAAGAAGTAAATTTAAAGCACTATGTCGCTTTAGTTCTTCTAACAACAAATTCACCAATAAATTGGCGTATGTGTCTTTTCGATAATCAACGGGAAATAGAGTTGCTGCTAATATCAGCTCTTTGAGTAGTGGTGATATGTTGATTACATAACTCGTATCGGGTAAGTCCATGTGGATAGCATCAGTTTTAATAAATAAACTACGCACCTTGGTATGACTACGCATCACAACGGTATGCTCTTCTTGAGCCGCCAGCCAAACGGCTCGATTAGGAGGAATAAGCCATCTTCCTGCGTGGGTTTCAACCAGCAAAGTACCAGAGACAGCGTATAAAAGTTGGGCATTATTAGTATGAGTGTGTGGCGCAATAATATGCCCTTTTGAATAATCTACTGCTATACCGTGTAAAGGTAATGGTGACGATTCAAATTGGTTCAGTTTTTTTAAATCTTCTACTGTTTTGCTCATAAATGTCTTTTTCTCTACATATATAGCTCTATTATAGATAGTAGGGCGGTCATGTAAACCTCTAACATATCAGTTTATCTTTGGTTGTTAGGGAGTTTGCTATGTTGATGGATCCTAGTCATAAATATGTTCCATATCCTCGTGTTCAGCTAGTGGATCGTCACTGGCCTGATCAGAGAATTACAAAGGCTCCAATTTGGTTATCCACCGATTTAAGGGATGGTAATCAGGCTTTATTTGAGCCGATGAATCTATCTAAAAAGCACCGGCTTTTTCAAAAATTGGTTGGGGTGGGGCTTAAAGAGATAGAGGTAGGGTTTCCTGCAGGCTCACAAATTGACTTTGATCTTTGCCGTCAGTTAATTGAGCAAGATTTAATTCCTAGTGACGTGACTCCTATGGTGATGACTCAATTACGTCATGATTTGATTGATCGTACAATAGAAAGCATGCGTGGTGCTAAGCGCGTTATTGTGCATTTATATAATGCCATTGCACCTGCTTGGCGTGAGATGGTTTTTGGATTATCTGTAGAACAGATCGAACAGTTGGTGCGTGAGCATGTCAATTATCTAAAAAGACGAGTAGCCGATTTTCCAGAAACAGAATGGATATTACAGTATTCGCCGGAAACGTTCTGTATGGCAGAATTAGACGTGTCTTTGCAGATGTGTCATGCAGCAATGGATGAATGGTTAGAGAATGACACTCAAACCATGATTATTAATTTACCAACTACAGTTGAAGTCAGTACAGCAAATGTGTTTGCGGATCAAATTGAGTGGATGCATCGCAAACTAAAACGTCGTCATCAAGTGGTTTTATCCGTACATCCACACAATGATCGTGGTACAGGGGTTGCTTGTGCGGAGCAGGCTCTATTAGCGGGTGCCGATCGTGTCGAGGGCTGTTTATTTGGCAATGGTGAGCGTAGTGGTAATTTGGATCTAGTGACGATAGCCTTGAATATGTATACCCAAGGTGTGCATCCAAATTTAGATTTTTCTGATATTTCAGGGTTAGCATTAACCGTGGAAGAGTGTACGGCTATTGCGCTACATCCACGTCATCCTTATGCTGGAGATTTAGTATTTACCGCTTTTTCAGGCTCTCATCAAGATGCAATAGCCAAGGGTCTTAAACAGCAAAAAACCGATGCTCTGTGGCGCGTCCCGTATTTGCCTATTGATCCTAAAGATATAGGGCGTACTTATGATGGTATTGTGCGTGTAAATAGTCAATCGGGTAAAGGGGGCATCGCTTACCTATTAGAGCAAGACTACGACATTCAAATGCCTCGCCGAATGCAGGTTGAATTTAGTTCAATAGTACAAAAGCAAGCTGATAGTGCTGAAGCTGAGCTATCAAGCCAACAGCTTTGGGAATTATTTTCTCAAACGTATCTACACCCTGAGTCAGCTTCAGGTATTTATGGCTATCAGCGACACTCATTGTTTGAAACATCATCAGGTCAAGAGATCGTATTAGACTTAAAGTCTGCAAGAGGTAAGTATAGGCAGGTAAAAGGTCGAGGAAATGGTCCCATTGCCGCAACACTTAATGCTCTGTCTATGCAAGCATCGGTGATGTCTTATGAAGAACGTAACTTGAGTCAAGGTAATGATGCTGAAGCCATTGCCATCATAGAGCTATCTGTCTCAGATTTACCTGGTTCTTATTTTGGTGTGGGCATACATACCAATAGCACCACAGCAGCTATACTTGCTGTTTTAAGTGGATTGGCGCGAATTAATAATTAGAATTAAAATAGTAGTAGGCTGCTTGGAAGAATTGAGGGTATTAATCATATTCTTCTGAGCAGTCGTGCTTAAGCTGCTTCTATTTTCTGCAGCTCATTTGACAGCTTTACTTTCAATTCTTACTGTAACTTTGCATCCTCTTGGTCATGGTGAGCTACTTACTGATTCGTTAGTTTATCTCTACGGTTTCTTCAGCATAGCTCACAATCGCTTGTTAAAACAACAATTTATTAATCGCCAAAATAGCTTTATTGCTACACTCTTCATAACCTAATTAGCCACAAATATTTCAGACAGTGAATAGACATCATGAAAGATACTGAGTTAATAAACCATTTATTCATCAGAACATATGGTAGCCAGCTAGAAGGTCACACCCATGATTATCATCAAATTCTCATGCCATTGATGGGCGATATTAGAATGATAATTGGTGATCAGGCTATTAACGTTTCTTATGGAGAGGCTTTAGTTATTAGAAAAGGTATTTATCATCAATTTCAGGCAAGAGAAGACTTTCGTTTTTTAGTTGCAAATATAGAGAATATCGAATTTTTACAACTGCCACTCAACGAAACCCATTTTGCAATGGACGAAAAAACGTTGTTGTATATCTCTTTCATTGAAAAGCAATTGATCTCTGCTCACAACCAAAAGATAGAAGGGATGATGTTTGAGTTATTAAAAGAGCTTCTTGGAACCATTAAAATGAGTAAGCGATTGGATAATCGTTTAACTGCGGTCGTTCATGCTTTAAAAAGTAATATTGCCACCAATCATACGGTGAAATCACTTGCTGAGATCGCCTGTTTCAGTGAAAGTCAGTTTAAAGTCTTGTTTAAGGAACATCTTGGTTGTACGCCTAATGCTTATATTACCGACCTTCGTATGCAAGCTGCTCTTGGTCTCATCCTAAATACCGATACACCTATTACGATTGTGGCTGAGAGATGCGGTTACGATAACGTGTCTGCCTTTATACGTCGTTTCTCTACTGTCTATCATCAGACCCCACATAAACTTCGCTGTAATAATCAAAATATGAAGCAGCCAACAATCAGCTGATCAGCACATATTTCAATCTATTCCGACAAAACTTTGAGCATCAATTTCATTACCATAGTCACATAATATAAATGTACGCTAGGTAAGGAAGTGCCATTGAATATTCACATCCAGTCAAAGCAAGATATTGTGAATTTTGCTGCACCTATAGGATTTTTGGCTATATGGAGTGGCGGTGCCATCTTTGCAAAAGTTGGTTTGCAATATACCGACTCTTGGAGCTTTTTATTTTTGAGATCAGCAATCGCTTTATCACTACTTCTAGCCATATATCTAAAATCTACCCATAAAAAAATAGACATTACTGAGCTTAAGAAGGATCAGCTCAAAGGCATTATATTTTCAGGTCTGTTGCTGCAAGTATTCTATTTAACGTTTTATTTTTCAGCTATTAATACGGGGCTATCCCTTGGCATCATTATACTGGTTCTTGGTATACAGCCAATTATAACGTCACTATTAAGTGCAAATACGATTAGCGTTAAAAACGTCATACTATTAGCGATTTGTTTTTCAGGTTTGATTCTGTCCACATTAGGCTATCATACCGTTGATAAGATAAATGCTTTAAGCATTGTACTTTCAGTACTGGCGTTGCTATCCATCACGTTTGGTACTATCGCTCAAGCCAAGGTTAAAACGCCTCCTATTTTAACGCTATTAATCCAGACTATATTTTCATTTTTGATATTCTCAATTGTGATTATTTATCAAGAATTGTCTTTTGAAGTCAATGCTTACTCTTTGCTGTCATTGGTATGGATGGGCGCAGTGGTTTCCGTAGGGGCTTATTTATTATTGATGCTTATGCTCAAATATAGCTCCGCAGATAAAGTAAGCACTCTATTCTTTTTACTACCTTTGCTGACGATGATTTTGGAGAGTCTGGTTTTTGATACTACTTTGAGCGCATTAACTATTTTTGGGGTCATTTTGGTCTGCGTAAGCTTGTTGATTTATCAGAAACAAAAGCCCACTGAAAGTAGTAAATGATATATTTGAAAAATTGTATACATAAAATGATCTGACATTAAATCTTTGTAATTCGAGTAGGGAAATTTTTGAACTGTGAAGGCTCTTTTTTTAAGGCGGATAACTATTTCAGACTCTCACATACTGGGATACGTCCGATGCAAATATTGTCAAAATATCAAGATATAACTACTACAGGCATTTTAGATTTTCCATAGACTGCATTTTGCTATTCAGCATCTCTTTTTTTAACCAATCTTTAAACACTACCTTTCTCTCATCTTCGTAAAAAGGGTGATAAGACAATAAATGATAGGATGAGCTGTCTGCCACAGGAGGATGAATTAATTCTAAAAAGTGATGCGAAAGTTCCTTTTCCACCATAAATATTGAAACAATAGTAGTTCCTAAACCAGCTAAGCACCCCTCAATACATAAGTAAAAGTGTTCTAACACCATGGGTTCGTACGATAAAATCTCGCTACTGAACAACTTAGACTTATTTATGTGATGCCAAAAATTTGGTCGAGAAGAAGTCAGTAATAGGGTATTCGATTGCTCAGTTCTAGGGTTGCGGACAGCGACTATATATTCTTCAATAATTTTCTCATGGAATATATTCTTGTCCCATTCAAAATCATTTCTACGCAAAGCAATATCGATAGATTTTCCTTGAAAATCTACTGTTCCACCACCCGTCAGCAATACAATTTCAAACCCATAATTTAATGCATTAAATTCAGCCAAACGCGGTATTAACCATTTCATTGAAATAGTTGGCTCACAAGAGAGTACCAGTTGTTTTTTTCGATGATCTTGCCTCGTTAGATCCACAAGACAGTCATCTAATTTCGCAAAAACTTGCTGACAACAAGAAAAAAGTAGATTGCCATTGGCTGTGAGCACCAGTTTCTTATTGACTCGATTAAATAATGGGATACCTAAAGCATCTTCCAAATTCTTAATCTGTTTACTCACTGCACTTTGTGTCACAAACAGTTTCTGAGAAGCAAGCGTCACACTATTGTGCTCTGCAACGTAGTAAAAGAACCTTAATGAATTCAACGATATTTTTTCTATCATGCCAAAAACTCATAGATGATGATGTAATAAACTCAATTTTAGTTTATCTGTAAATGTAGGAGAATGCACTTAAATTAATAACATGAAAAACTGATATATGAAGAATTACTGACTTAGAGCTTTGATAGTGAGTAGAGAAAATATAGATAAAGGCATAACAGCTATATTTCTTAAGATAAAACTTTTTATATATTGGTATTTCCTTTACAGAGTTAATCAAATGACAGAATTTTTTACCGTTATCATGATTACCATTCTTGCTGTGATTAGCCCTGGTGCTGATTTCGCTATTGTCACTAAGAATAGCTACCTATATGGGCGTTCAGTCGGTGTGCTAACGTCTATTGGTATAGCACTAGGTGTCTTAGTACACGTGACTTATACGTTAGTAGCCGTTGCAATTGTCATGAAGCTTGCGCCAAATTTTTTAACCATCATAAAATATCTTGGTGCCCTTTATCTTATTTATATTGGTTATAAGACATTCACACAAAAACCTGTACATGACGTAGGCTCTTCTGCGCGCATCAGTTCCGGACAAGCATTGCGATATGGTTTTTTTACCAATGCTTTAAATCCTAAAACCACATTATTTGTGATTAGCACGTATACGCAGATTGTTAGCGTCAGCACCCCAAAGTCTATTTTAATCGGTTATGGCTTATTCATGTCTGTGGCTCACTTCATATGGTTCGCTTTAGTGGCTTTACTGTTCTCTCAACGGACGCTAAGAGAAAAAATGCTACAGCAGCAAGTCGCAATTAATCGTGTCATTGGTTTTATATTAGGGCTATTAGGTATGTTCTTGCTCTTTGCAAACTTAAACTAGAGGAATTAAACATGAACAAAGTTGCCTTTATCGATATGGAAGGGGTTTTAGTTCCAGAGATATGGAAGTTTTTGGCTAGTCAGCTGAATATATTTGAGCTGAACATAACCACAAGAGAGGTAGAAGATTACAAACAATTAATGCTATATCGAATCGATATTCTAAACAAAAATCAGATTACTCTACTGAGGATACAAGATGTTATTAGTCAACTTAATCCCATAGAGGGCGCAGCAGAGTTTTTACAAATGTTGAGGTTAAAGGGATTTGATATTCAGATTGTATCGGACTGCTTTCATGAATTATTAGAAGGTTTTTTGCAAAAGCTAGAAGTTCCGATAGAGACGGTATATTGTCATCGTTTACAGGTCGATGGTGCGGGCTATGTTAATAAAGTGCTATATAGTCGCCAACATGGTAAACACGAGATTGTAGAAAAACATCCTTTTTCCTTGGAAAACAGTATCGCACTGGGTGATGCATTTAACGACTTTACTATGCTAAAAGCGGTCTCTAAGGGATACTTATTTTCACCCTCCAAAGAGGTATTAGATAAATCTCTGCCTATATTTAACGTTGTTAATAACTATCAAGAAGTTATTAACTCTATTGATACAATAGATATATTTCGCCAATCCCATAGATATAAACTTAGAAATTTTTAATCTAGCCAAATTTATCGATCCTATCGTAGGTTCTGTATAGATAGTACTATAGCTATGGTTTACACCCAGAAAACCTCTAAAAGATAGTAAGAGTCTTATATGTCAGCAGAATCGACTCTAGTAAGCAGCCTTTACTTGCTTGATTATTGTATTTTGATCTTAAAGGATGAACCGCCCGTGATTTTCGGAGACCTAACTTTCTGAGAGAATACGACAATGAAAACACAAAACTACACCCCTGAGATTAAAGAACGCGCCGTTCGCATGCTGATTGAAGCCGCAAATGACTATCCCTCCACATGGTCAGCCATCCAAGCCATCGCGCCTAAGATTGGCTGCACGCCTGAAAGAAGCATATAGACCAAACCATTCCTGCATCGGTACAAGCTCAAAGCCAAGATCAGCGTATCAAAGAGCTTGAACGCGAATGCAGAGAGCTCAGACAAGCCAATGAAATCATCAGCAAGGCTGCTGCTTTTTTCGCCCAGGCGGAGACGGGCCGTCCACTCAAGTGATGATCAGTTTTATTGATGATAACAAAGCTGAGTATGGATCGAGCCAATCTGTCGAGTACTAACGATTACCCCATCAACCTATCACCGTGCTAAATACCTGAAGTGCTGCCCTGAAAAGCGTTCACTACGCAGTCAGCATGACGACTTTTACATCGGTGAAATTAAACGTATTTGGCAGGTTAGCAAATGCCGTTACGGTGCGCGTAAAGTCTGGCAGCAGATGAAAGCTGACGGATTAAAGGTTGCTCGTTGCACCGTAGAGCGTTTAATGAGACAGCATGACCTACAAGGCGTGTGGCGTGGCAAAGGCAAAATTACCACCAACAGCCGTGACGACCAAAAGCGCGCTGATGACCTAGTCAATCGTAACTTTAGCGCTCATTGCCCTAACCAGCTATGGGTTGCGGATTTTACTTATATCAAGACACTGAGTGGCTGGGTATATACCGCTTTTATTATTGATGTGTTTGCTCGCGCTATTGTGGGCTGGAAAGTATCAAATCGCATGAATACCGATATGGTTATGGCGGCATTAAACCAAGCAATAGCAGATAGAAACAATCCCAAAGATGTGATTCATCACAGTGATAGAGGGGTTCAGTATTTATCCATTCGCTACACAGATAAGATGGCTGACTGCGGTGTGATTGCGTCTGTTGGCACTACGGGTGATTCTTATGACAATGCACTGGCTGAAACGGTCAATGGGCTGTACAAGTCTGAGGTGATTCATTATTTAAAGCAGAGCTGGACTGGTGTGAACGATGTTGAACTGGCAACCCTTGAGTGGGTGGCACTTCGAGCACAGCTCTCGTCTTGCAAAGCTAAATCGATAATTAATCGATTTTTAACGCTTCTAAGGTTCAATAAAGCACGACTGCATAGCACGATTGGTTATGTGTCACCCTTTGAGTTTGAAAAGCGGTATTATGATAATTTAAACCTGTCAGGCATCGCTGCCTGACTCAAGTAAATCACTCTCCGATAAAGTCGGGACGGTTCATATTGTATATTAACTAATTTTTTCTACTCTTAACTTCATTCCATTCTTGCAGTAGCCTTGCTTCCTCTTGATCGTAAGTAGTTTCACCAAACTCAATACGCATCAACATATTTATCATATCTTGTTCTTTAGATAGAGTCATATCGTCAGAAAAAGATAAGTTTACAGAGGCTATAGCTTGCTTAGCGCTTTCGCTAATGCATGAATTACTAATATTAGAGCTAATCATCATTTTATCCTTTGTGAAGAATATTTTTTGAGTTAAACCTCAGCTATCCGTTTCAGCAAAAACTCTACTCTATTGGCATCATCCCCTTTGCCTTTGCCTTTGCCTTTGTACCCATAAGCCTTGTCTACTGCCTTATCAAGCGCGATATGAGCTTTGGTCAGCTCAGGGTAGGGATCAATCATGTAAGTGTTGTAAAGCTTAGCTAGTGTCGGTGCATCCTCGCTACCGTCTTGGTAGTGCTTACGCGCATCTAAAACAGCTTGAGCAGCTGACCCAATAGCATCTTTGGCTTTAACTATCTTATTATCTTCATCTTTAGCATCAAAAGGGTATGAGAAGTTGTTATAAACGATGCTATTTGAATAGCGGTAATCACTTTTCATTCTTCCCGCGGTCAAACGCATAAAAGCATTGTGCATACTACTTAAAAGGATACCAAAGTGATAAAGACTTGCATTTGGTAGGCTAAAGACAAGGTTGCTACATACGATATTGCTGTCAAGAAAACCAATAGGAATATGCTTTCTATTTTCTGAAGAAACACTTGGGATGATTAAATAGTTTCCTTCATTTGGCTGCCTTATCTCGTCAAATAAATGAGGTGTAGCAGCTAGCTTTTGAGTTGATATTTTCGTACTTTGCTCACGCATCTCTTTTACATTCTTAAGACGTTGCATCACCGTTGGCATTTTGATTAAATCATTGTTTAGCTCTAAAGCATTACAACCATAAAACCACAAGCACCAGCGTTCGATATTATTTAAGAACTCTTGCGATCCTATGAATGGGCGTAAGTATTTGCCTGTTGTTGGCTCTTTTGCTATTAGCTCTTGATACTCTTCATTGGAAAAAAGTAGGTTGCCACCATCTGTAGGCTGACTACCTTTAGACATTGGCGTTTGATCAGATATTTGCTTGTTGCGTCTGTCAAAAAAAACGAGAGGAGCATCAATTAAATAGCCATTAATTAGCTTTGCGGCATTAGATTGAGGTTCGCCTGATATATCGTCATAACTAAAGATTGTCTTTTCTTTACGTTCATTTATGCCATAGCCAACTATGACGCAATGTACAGCTGCTATTCCTTTACCCTCATTCGACCATTTAAAAGTATGATGGGCAAAATTTATATATCCGCCACAATCTTTAAGCAGGTATTGCCAAAGTACCGCTACATGCTCTCCTTGGACTATAGAGTTAGTAGATACAAAAGCTGTTTCGACTTGGTGTTTTGGCTTAGTTACTGACTGCATATAGTGTATAGCTTTGATGTACCACCCTGCCACATAATCTAATGACTTATGTTTTTTTACAGTGCTAGCAACATGAGCTAAATCTGCTTTTTGTTCTTTATTTTGATAGGTATAACCAATGAAAGGCGGATTACCCATTACAAAATCGCACTCATTGGCTGCTAGAACGTCCTCCCAGTCAATTTGTAGGGCATTACCCTCTGTAATGTGTGGACTGTACACAATGGGCGTTGTAGGGCGTGTTGTACCAAAGCGCTCAGCAGTGGCTTGGTTCAGTTGATGATCGGTAATCCACATGGCTACCCTTGCGATATGAGCCGCGTGTGGTTCAATCTCGATGCCATAGAACTGCTCAACTGTGACTTGGCACATACTGCTAATATCAAGCAGCCCTCTTTGTTCACCGTAAATTTGTGCGATCAGCTGATTTTCTAATAGTCTCAACTCACGGTAAGCAATGATTAGGAAGTTACCACAGCCGCAATATCCGTAACATATTATAGTGGTGACATTGATAAAACCCTTACAAATCCATGATATCAGGATGATTTCAAATGTCACTAATTAAGATGGTTAAGTAGTGACATTTTATCTTTTATGTCATCACTTAGAGAATAGGTTCGTGATCACAGTTCCTTACTCAATTTTCGTTATTTATGAAGTATACTAACCCCTAGTAGCTTAAGGGGTTTATTTTGGATTCAGGACAATTTCTTTATACTGTAATAAGCGATACTTTGGATAGAGAGCTTGATCGCAAGCGTAATCTTGAAGCTAAGGTTATGTCGCTATTCCGATTATGGATTTTTTTACTTACAACCTTTACGACTGTAATAGTTTTTTTAATGAACTATAACTCAGATGTCATTCGCTCTTTAGTTGCAGTTAGTAGTTATTGGCTAAGTTTCTTTATAGTTATTTTTTGCGTAATTGCTTTTATCCTCTCACGTTTACTGTATCTTATGATTAAGATGGCTGGCGATTCATTTGGTATAAGCGACAAAGACGAAATTGGCTTTAAATCAAGTGAGATTGATAGCATGATTACTTCTGAAATTAACTCTTTATACTCTGGGGCATGTAAGCAACTAAACTCCAGCATTAAGGATTATGACAAGCACAATAAGAAAATAGGTGAGTCGATAAAAGAGTCGCTACCTAGAATCAATAAACTACTTATTGCCTTGTTTGTAATGCTTGTACTTTTAACTCTAATTATGATTGTTATTTAAGGCTATATTCTATGAACGATAAAACAGTAAATGACAACTCCACAACAGCAGGTGAGCAGAAAAATCATGAACCAACACAGGGTAGTGATAAGACACAGATAACTCCTCCAACTGGAATGTTTTCCCGCTCTGTAGGCGACTCTCATCCTGAATCTAAATATAAAGACAGAAACTAAAGGTTAAGGGTTTTTTGATAAAACCCTTAATTCACTGTGATTGTAGAATGCTATTATTTATAACGATAGCATTCTATGCTCCCACGATTTTACCACTCGCACTATCCATTCTATAGTCTTTAATATCTCCAGAAATAACTAGATTAATTGCTTTTTCAATCTCAGTAAGCGGAGAATCAAACCATTCGGTTGCCTTGTAAACCTTATCATCCGACCCTTTTAATGATACTTTTACCCTCTGATCATAGAAGAAAGCATGCAAGACACCTTCAACACTTCGGGCATTTGCATCATAAATTTCCCACTCAGCAATAATATCTACTGCTTGTTGTAAAAAAGCCGTGTCCCTAATCGAGTGCTTAGTTCTAGCCTCACCTGTTAGGGTGGAAAAGCCAATTTTATGAAGGTTTTTGTAGTGCGCTAAATTGTCTGGCGTATCAATCAATTTTGCAATATAGATAACGCCAGTAAGTTGACGTTTATCACCGAAATTCTTAGCTAATTCAGTATCTATCCAGTCTGAATCGGTGATCAAGAGTTGATAGCTATTTTCGTACTTATATTGAGCAGTGGCTAGTGAATGAGTAAGCATATTTGACTCTGTGCCATTAGCAAATATTAGGCGCAGCCGCTCTTGGCTACGAGTATTTTTTCTAGCTTCTGCTTTGTAAATATCAGCCACATAGCAAAGCAATCCATTCAAAACAAAAACACTTCCAATAGTAATGCTTTTTGAGGATGCGAAGTTTGTTTTAGTAAAAGCGGCAGACTGTATTGCATGGTATATGCGCTCAAATGTTGCCTCAAACTTATAAAAGTCCTTGCACTCAAAGCGACTCGCTACGTCCTCATCATCATACTGATCATAGTTGGCGCGTGAACTGTTTTGACTATCACTGATTAAGATATCTGACTGAACATCGTCAAAAATACCCAGCTCATCACTGTTAAAGATATCTTGTAAGCTATTAAACGAAACTGGTTGACTAGGAGGTTCTAGTTCAACCTGTTCTTCTTCGCTGCTAATATCTTGATAAACAGTGTTATCTCTATCGCTTACACTTTCATGCAATACCGTAGACTCAGCAGACACGCTAGAGTTGGTGTTTTCATCAACCAATAGTCCATGTTTATCGAAGGTGACCAATTCTTTAGTAAACGAGCTACTGGCTTTTATAGAGGCTAGCTGACGTGAGAGTATCTTTTCATTGATATCGCCAGTCTTCGCATTAGGTGGACGCCCATGAGTCTCAATAAACGAATTTATCTCAGAAAATTGCTGCTCTAAGAGGCTATTACTGGTTGTTTTTTGAGACATGGGTTTAACGTCATCGAATATACCCATAGGGTCATTAGCAAATATATCTTCTAAAGATTTATACTCACGACTTTTATATATCTCATCAAGCTTAATCATGGCTATTTACTTCTTGTTTCGCTCTTTGATTTCTAGCATAGGACATAATTTCTGCCATACGCCGCTCTATATCACTATCTGCATTCTTGTTAGGATCACGACCGTTTTTCCTAATGAAAGCAATTATTTTAGGCCACATTAGTACTGCCTCTGCCTCAGTTACGGTTGATCGGCTAGCATGGACGACATCACTAATAGTCTGTAATACCTTTTTATCAACTGTCCTAGAAAGTATTTCGTAGGAATCATGAAAAGGGTTGACTGACTTCACTAACTCAATTGGAAAATTGCTTACGTTGACAAACTTACTGCCTATCTTCACGAAGCTATTACTAGGATTACGCTCATTTGTGCTGCTAGATTTGCTTTTAGGGTTATAGATTTTCGCATCTGTAGGTAAGTGACGTTCTTTGATAATATCGCTCTCGTTGAGCTTATTTCGGCGCTCTAAGCTCAGTGTAGAGATATCTATATACTCACTACCTTGCTTAATAAAAAACCTTTCATTTTCAATCACAGCATCATCAGGAATGTTCTCACCCTCAATCACACCGCCTTCACGGTTGATAGCCATATACTGCATGAGGCCTTCTTGGGTCTGACGTATTTCATTTTCATCTAAGGCTGGATATTTACTACGAATAAGACTTGGGAGAACGGTGTCTGAAACCGCTTCGGCTTCTATCCCATTAGTTTCTGCTGCTAAATACTTTTTGATAATATCTGGGCTTTGGCATAACTGGGCCAGTAGCTCATCTCTGTCTTTATTAAGTATATTCATAACTCTATCAGACGGTGAGTTTGTGGAGTCATCAACGATTACGGTGCCAAGTGGTAAATCTAGTCTGCCTAATAAATCTATTTCGCTACGTCTTTTAAAGCTAATACTAGGTTTGAGGACCTGCTCCATGAGTAAGGACAGGGTAATGGCTTTTAAGAGGTCGTTTACAGTATCTTTAACTGTAGATTTATCATCATCAGGCTCACCAATTAGGTTAGTAAATTGGGCGTGGCTCTTACCTTCGCTATCTCGCGTAGCACGGCCAATAATTTGCACTACCTCAGTAAGAGAACCACGATAGCCAATGGTTAATACGTGTTCACACCAAGGCCAGTCAAAGCCTTCTTTAGCCATACCAAGAGCCACAATGATGTCCATCTGATCTCTGGATGTTATGTCAGCTAGGTAAGCCTGGGTATTTGCTCTTAAAGCATCATCAGTCACCAAATCAGCAAGTAGTAATCGCCTACCATCATGTGTGCGTACTGTGATTACCCCTGTATCGTCATCACGGTCTTCCATTACACCTATAATGTCAATAATGCGGCCGACCGTTTCATATTTATCAGTTTCAGCGGTAAGGCTATTAACGTTAGGAATATGAATGATGGTTTTTTTAGAGGTATCCAGGCACTTATCTAAAGCATCGAAAAATGACTTCTTATAAAAATAATAACCTAACCCTAATGATTTTAAGTGCTCGTATCCATTAAGCTGCTCATAGTAGGTGTAGGTCACTTTTTCAAATTTTTCTTCATCACTGTCAGATAGAATAGGTACAGAGTCACCACGAAAGTAAGATCCCGTCATTGCTACAATGTGAGCGCTGGTCTGCGTTGTGATACTGTCTAATATAGCGCCAAGACGGTTCGAATCACTTGCTGATACATGATGGAACTCATCAACACCAATAAGCACATCGTTAAATAGCTCAATGCTACCGCCATTTTCTATCACTTTATCAAAACCGTATCTAAAACTGTGATGGGTGCAGACTAAGACCTGTGGTAGAGAGCTTTCATCCGCATCCTGAGTGATAAATTCAGAAAAAATAGCCGTCTTTCTGGTATCGCTTTGGGCAGCATTCACACATAGGTTGTAGCGTTCTGCTACTTCCCAGTCTGCAAAAAAGCCGAAGTTGCTGAGTGGTGTTGATTTAAAAGACTTACCAATACTCATCTCTGGTACAGTAATAATGATTTTTTTAATGCCCTGGTTGATGAGCTTATCTAGGGCTAAGAACATCATTGCTCGTGACTTGCCTGATGCTGGAGGCGATTTGATAAGCAAATACTGGCTATTACGCTTCTCGAATGCCCGTTCTTGCATCTCGCGCATACCTAAAGAATTGTTTTGCTTGCTCTGACCAGTTTGGGCATAACTCTGACTTAATATATTAACAGGTTGGGACATCACGCTATTTACTCCAAAAAATACAAAATAAGAGATATTAGTTTTTCTTTTTGGTTTTTGTCTGTTCTTCTGCTTCAACAAGCTTCTCATAACGTGCTAATAAATGTGCTAGTCGTTCTTCGGTGTTAGTAAATCCTTGTGAGCGGTATAATTTATCTACTGCATCATCAAGATTAGTATGTGCTTCTCTTAGATCCCCTGGCATCTTATCTGGATCATAAAGCTCAGCTAGTGTCATGCCAACATTGCTAGCACGGGCTAGGAGGACTTCTTCTGTAAGATTTTCAATATTTTTCTTTTGACTTTCAGTTGCATTGGGGAACGGGAAGGTATTATAAACAATGGTGCCTGAATACCTGTAACGGCTTTCTAAACGGCCAGCAACCAGTCTCATCCAATCGTTATGTGCCATTGAGGTAAGTAGACCAAAATCAAATAACGTTCCATTTGGGATCATCTGGTTTGCATTCGTACAAATGATGTCATGATTAAAAAAACCTATAGGAACATAAGCTCTGTTTTCTGATGAATGAATAGGTACTAAAATATAACTTCCTGAATTAGGTTGTGCTATTTGCCTAAATAAGTGAGGGTGTTTAGAAAAATCTCTAGTTGATTGTGCATCACTATTTTCCCTTAACTCTCTTACTCCATCTAGTCTCTCTTTGATCAAAGGGTATTTAACTAAGGTCTCTAAATCAGCACCCACAAACCATAAGCACCATCTCCACTGACTATGCAAAAATTCCTTAGCCCCTAAAATTTGTTTGATATACTGCTTTGAGTATGGCTCATTTAGTTCAAATTCATTTTTCTCACTTTCATTCAAGTATAAAAACCCACCATCAGTAGGTTTGTTACCGAATATCATTTTAGTTCTAGGCTGTATTGGCTTGCTTAAAGGTTTTACAGTGACATTGCCGCCTGATACAAGATAAGGGCTGATATTTTCCACCACCTCCCTGTGCCATGACTTTTCAACAAGCTTATATATATATTTATTACTGGTGTCTTGTGCAGAAAGACCAATGATAATGACATGCACACCTGCATTATTTTTAGCGTTGTTGGACCAGGGGAACGTCTGGTAAGCAAAGTTAATATGAATACCTAATTCAAAAATATCAGGAAACAACATTGCTACTTGTTCGCCTTGTGCAATTGAGTTGGTTGAGACTAATGAAAGTTCAGCATTGGAGTTTGCAATGTATTGTGCGCCTTTCCAAAACCAAGCGGATACATAATCTAGGTATTTGAGCGTTTTTTTTCCAAACACTAATTTCATATCTATGGATTGTTCATCAGTTCTATTGGTTGTTCCCCCAAATGGCGGATTACCAATAATATAGATTTCGTCACTGCCATTATTAGGACACACATCATTCCAGTCGAGCCGCAGACTATTACCATGAATGATATGACCACTATCTTTTAAAGGTAGCATTGGTTGTGAGACTCCAAGCTCTTGCTCAAACAGGACATTCATTTGATGCTCAGCTAACCATAATGACAATCGAGCAATTTGACATGCAAAATCGTCATATTCAATACCATAGAAGTTATTCAAACTGACTACGCTATCAAAAGATAATCCTAACAAATTATCTTTAGCACCTTTCATTAAGTCGCGTTGTGCTTTTAAGATATCAATTTCAAGTTTACGCAATTCCTTATATGCAATTATTAAAAAATTTCCTGATCCTGCACTGGCGTCAAAATTTTTGATGTTACTAATGCGTTCAAGCAAAGCGCTTAAACGCTCACCCTTTTTGTTTTTATGACGATTAATATCGCTAAGCTCTATTACAGTATTCAACTCCTCACGTAGTTCATCTAGGAACAGAGGTTGTATTACTTTCATGATATTGCTGACACTGGTGTAATGCTGTCCTAAATTGCCACGCTGCTCAGGATCAATTACTGCTTGAAACATTGACCCGAAAATATCAGGGTTAATCTTAGCCCAATTCAATCGTGCGCACTCTAGTAAAATACGGCGAGTACGTGCATTGAATACAGGGATAGCAAACGGGTACTCAAATAGACTACCGTTTACATAAGGGAAGTCTGTAAGGTGTGTGGGCATAGCCTTACGATCAGCGCTAGACTCATGTAGGTCAAGAACCTCAAACAGGTCAAACAATACGCCATCGACATCACTACCATCTATATTTGTAGTTGAGTCAATAAGGTCGTGAAACTGATTTGGCTTGAATATACCTGTATCTTCGGCATACAAGCAAAATAACAGACGAGTCAAAAATATGTTTAGCGCATGTATATCGTCAGCGGTATCAAACTCATTATATTTTCGGATATGGTCAAATAAGCGGCCCATTTTCTCAGATGCTTGCACATCCGCAGGGTGTTCGGAATATTCACGGGCGCGTTCTAGCCCAGCAAGAGGTAGTAGGAAATGATAGTTCTTATAGAGATCACTAAAATCACAATCGAGAATTTCATCGAATCTTGTGTCATTAACCAGTACGGTATCAAAGTCCGTCACTACGATCATGCGAATTTTGTGCTTACTAATAACTGGGCTATCTTTTAATTCATTTAAAGCTTTATTGAGATCTTGACCTGTATCAACAGGCTTAAAGTAGATACGCTGTTTATTGGCTACCTCGCCAGATTCAGGGCTAGCTGCTACGTTATAACGATTATCACTTTTCTTAAGCGAGGTAATAGTAGCTTTTGAAACGTCAAGAAGTGCTAGGAACTCATAAATAAAGTCATCTTTTTTATCTTTATTTACAGTTTTAGTGGTTAACTTCTCTAAGTTTTCAAAAAACTGAGTTTGATTAAATGCCATTGTGATCTCTAATTATTGATTATCGGTTAATGTGTTGTTATAGATTTTATTCAGCTTATTTAAACAGGATGTGTAATCTTGGGTCAGGCTTACTGCATTGGATAAAGCTCTCTAATATCAACCCTTTCCCTTGCGCTCAGTGAGTGAAAAATATCTGCCTATGACATTCTTGATACGTCAATTGCTGGTAAGCGGGCTTTTAGTCGTTCATTTTCCAACGTTAAATCAACAATTTCACGCTGAGTCTCTACTAACATTGATAAGGCTTTATCTCTTTGTTCTTGTAAAGAAGTGACTTGATCCCTTAACGCTCTATTTTTTGATCTCTGAGCCAGCATCATTTGTCTTGAAGACTTCTGTACAGGATCTTCCTTATGGTCTTCTATCCATTTTTGAATTTGCTGAGATAACTCAGGATATCGAGAACTCCGTAAGGCCGATGGATTCACACCTGCTTCTTTAGCAACGTTGTTCTGGCTTACAAGAGTTCCTTTAGGTAGGATTTCTGGCTTATTAGATTTTAAGCGTTCAAATGCTTCGAGAAATCTTATTTCCGCCTTGCTCAACACTCTTTCTTTGACCTTTGGTTTAGCTTCTATGAATGACATGAATGGCTCGCTCCGCTGATTCTAGTTGGGCTTGTAGAGACTCATACAGTGTTGTTCCAACTTCAACAACATTTATTTGGCTACTTAACACATCTTTTAGTTGATTAATCATGGGTAGCTTTTCTTTGTCTATTAATGCGGATTTACATGGCTTTTCATCACCAAAGCCCATACAAGAGCTAATATTGCTTATTCCGCCTAATGGACATGGTGGTCCTAAGTTTGCACAACCACCAAGAAACGTCTCACGATAGCTTACTTTGCCAGATTTAGCAGCCGCTAAAAGCTGCTTATGATCTTTTTCTGATATCTCAGACAAGAGCTGTTCTTTTCGTTTTTCAGTATGTGGAGAGACGTAATGGTCAGCTTGTAGTCCTTTAAGGTCTCTGACTATAGACTCGTACATTTCACGTAAATAAAAACTACGAGCTTCATCATTTAATGGTTCTTTTAACTTATAATAATTTTGACCGTAATACTGGCTCATAGCTCGACTAGCATGCTTTAGCTGGTACTGTACTGAGAACTCTGAAACAAGCCCACTTGCAAGCATATTGACGGCTCCTGTACGTCTTAATTGATGCCATGCTAAAGGCCAAACCTTACCAACCGAATATTTTTCTGGGTCTAAGCCATTTGTAAGTCTATTAGCCATCTCTAGATCTTTTTCGGTTATCCTTAGTTCTTTTTCATCGAATAGTTTAGGCCACCTCTTAAGAGATTCACTATATGTACGTGGGTTTTTGAATAAGTTTGTACTTTGCGATGCATTTTTTGGTATCCACGGTTCATGTGACGTACACTGCAAAACAGGGTTATCAATAAACTCTTTAGGTAGGTTTGTATGGGGGTCTTCTTGAGCAGCTAGCATTCTTAGAGATGCAATACTAACCATAGCGTCAATAGCTATTTTGACACTAGGAGATACTATCCAACGAGCATTTTTATCTTCGAGAGTCTTAGTGGTGGCACCTCTAACTAGATAAATATCAGTTCCTAGAGGATCTACTTCGACTTCAAAGCAGTCAGCTCTAAGCCTATTACATTCTTCAATGCGCATTAAGGAGAAGTTCAGTGTATAAGCCAACCCTGCAAAGCTAATCAAGCTCATATACCTTGAAAGTGTTCCAATGCCAAACACCTCGTCAGTATTTACCCATTTTTTTAGTAGAGTATCTATTTCAAAAGTCTTAGCTGTATTAGCAAAGTTTCCATAGAAAATCTGACCTGACGGTCTTTTACCAATATATCTAGCAGAATTGAAAGGTGATTTCTCTAATAGCCCCTCGAATGCATCTGAAAGCTTGCCACCAGCATTATTAGCATAAGCTTCCAAGCAAAATTTATAACATTCTTCTATCTTGTCTTTATGGGCTATGAAGTCATCTAAGCACTCTTTTAATCTATTTACCTGATAATGCCATAATCTAGTAGGAATATAGGCTGTTTGGATTGCATCGCGTTTAACTACTGCGCTGATAAAAATCTCCATACCCTTTTTATTAAGAATAGTAAATCCCATTTCTTTCGATATGAACATAAGATCATTAAGGTAAGTAATCAGATGCATCTCTTTAATTGCATGGTGAGACGCTACCTCTCTAATTACGTCTGGAAAGTCAGACAACTGAGAAGCACTGATGTTATTTTTTGAGCAAATTACAAATAGAGGTTTTATTGTTGAAAACTTAAACACTAGAGTTCTTGGTTTAGTTACACCCGCATAGCCCCAAAGCCACCAAGCAACAATTTGTCGTAATAAATTGGCGTTATCTTGACTAACTTTATGACCTTGCCCTTGTCCATCACCAAAGTAAATCTTTAAATTACTACCATGCCAAACTGAAAAATCCCAACGAGTGTCACCGTACCGTGAAATGACACTACCATCTGTGTCAACAACAACAGGAAAGTCAGATGAAGGAGGCCAGCAATTAGGTCGAAAGTTAGGTGAATCTACTTCAATAAATGAAGAAGCAATTTGCAACCCTGGAAGGTTTGATATGTTCATACGATACCCTCCAACAGTCTTATATAGCCATCCCAAGCAGGATGGTACTTACCTGAGCGAATAGAGTTTTGAGCATCTTCTACCCATGTATTTCGGATCTCACTACCATCAGAAATGGCTTTGAGCTTTAATTTTATTCTATCCATTACAAAGTTAGCTGGGTGGATGTGGTTATGCTCAGATGGTTTATAGAGATTGGTTTCAAGTCTTTTGAGTTGTAGGTGTGATGCTAGCTTCCAACAATATTCTGAACTCATTACATCTCTATGTTTCTCACAAAAGAGACAGCCATCAGGACTTATACAGTCAGGCTCAGGTGCATTTTCTGGTAAGTTAACTATTTGCTTAGGTTGATGTGAGTCTACGCACAGTCCTGGACCAGGTGGAGATTGAGCAGGGTCTATCAAGTTATGAAACTCTATAATCTCACTAGAAGCTCTTTGATGATGAGGCCGCATATAGTCTTTAAGCAGAACTTCTGTTGTATGACCCATTTGCTCTGCTGTGAGATTTAAGTCATTTGTTTGCCTCAATAACCAGTTAATACGTGTATTGCGTAATTGAGTAGGATTAATAAATATAAGGTTATTCTTTTTGAGTAAGTTCTTGAGAGTGCTGATGCTTACCTTAGATGTTTTGGTGCGAATCATGCCACGGCTTATCATTGGAAATAGCCTTTCATCGTTTTGACTTAATTCTGTCTCATCCAGCCAGTCTAGGTATGTCTGGAGGTGGTCACGATATGCCTTATAACAGCGAAAAATGGCTTCGCCTTCTCTACGTCCCTTATAGACTCGGAAAGCCTCATAATCCTCTCCATCAGACTGCCATCTGTAAGTGCTTTTGCTTAAAGCTACTGCTTGAGATAGGTTCATTCCAGTTTGCGCTATGAATATCAGTAACTCCGACTCAATTCGGAGATTTAGAATTGACGACCTTTTATGAGTTTCTAACAGGCTAATACTCTCTGCTAATGGTTGTCGCGCAATAATAGCTCTTTTCTTTGAACCACTATTTTCTATTATTGCAACATCTAAGTAAGGATCAATTAAATTGCCAGCGACCGTTAAGAGTTTATTTTCATTGAGTAAGATTTCTATAGGTAAACTGCCACGCACAGTTTTAATATCTAAATGATTACAAATGGTAGTTAATGTATGTCCAAACTCAAAGGTGTCTACTAAATTCTGTTTATCAGCTTTTGTACTCAAAACATTAGTAGGCTTTTTTGGCCTTTTGAGCCTCGTTGTAAGCATAAGACTATTCCCAGGCTTAGCACCTGGTAGATGTAAAGCTTTGCCAATGAAACTTGCTATTGTGGAGGCCAGCTTATAGGCAGTCATTTGAGCTATATCTTTATTAACCTTAATTCTATTAAGTAAATACTCAGTCCAAGCTTTGAATGTAGGGATGATGGATTCTTCTGTAGATAACTTATCAGTAGTATCTAACCAGCTGTAAAAAAACCATATTTTTTGAAGATAGCTTCTGACTGTGTGTTGAGACGATCCCCTGGTAAGATAAGAGTTAAGTATTTCATGAAGTTTGACTACAAAAAAAACTCTGTCTTCAATTAGGTCTCCGAACTCGCTTTCGTTGATAGACTGAATTACCACATCGCGCCTAACACTCGCAGCTCCTCTATATAACAAGACTTGCAAATCCCAAGGCGTTTCATGGGTACCTAAAGCCAAACCTTTAACCTTAAGATCTAATTCAGACATTTTTATGGCTCTCTATCAATCCCATAAAAGCTTGGGTAAATGCATCAGATACTTCTTTCATTGCTTTATTGTTTTCAATGAATTTAATGTATTTCATAGTCGTGATTTCATCTTTATGGAGACAGGCTTCTCTGACGAACTGAATCGACTCGCTAACAGGCATGAATTTTAAAGCTAATTTCATTAGCTCAGTAGCATACGTGGCGCGAGTTCTATGAAAATGAAAACCTCTTAATACTTTTACACCACAATCCTTTCCTATACTGCGAAAGCGAGACATCTCAACATTTACTGCACGACTGTTATCACCGCTATATGTGTTGCCGTATCTAGTTAAGAAAAGAATATCCTGATCTTTATGGGATGCTAGAGCTTGACGCTTTAAACGCCTCGTACTCATAGCGTAATCTAACAAAGTATCAACCAACTCTTGTGGTATTGGAACTGAACCTGTTACATCAAATTTCGTAGCTACTGGTGGTCTAGCGCCAGGTCCTACAGATAGCGTCTTTAACCCAACATTTGGGATAAGAGTGGCATTTTGAAGGGTGGACACCTTTAAATCAGTAATTGATCCTAGTCGCAAACCTGTGAAAAAACCTATTCTTAACATCAAGGCAAACTCCTCAGAAGCACGTTCATCAGCCAACCTCAAAATCTCTTTCATACCTAAAGCTGATACAGGTAATAGTCCATCTTCAAGGTTGATAGATCCTGCTACTTTGCGATTTGGAATAGCTAAATCTGTACTCGATACACGTAAAGTATGTTCCAATCCAAATCCGTTCGTAATCTTGATTCCTACAAATTTATCTTGCCACATAGGCCAATCTGGTGAAATCAAACCCTTTTCTTTTACCCATTTGTAGTATCGGATGACTGACGACATTCTTTGAGATGTCGTACTAGGGGCTAACTCACCTAAGTTTCTAGCCTGTATCAGTGCGCCTCTAAATCGAATTAGGCATCGCTCATTCTCTCTCTCAGGAAAATGCCACCAATCAATTGACTCAGATTCTAACCATTTTGCATAAGCTAGTAGGTGAGACATATTAGATCTGACAGTCTTGATATTACGCTTAGAAGAAGTTGCCTGTTCTAAAGCCCATAAGTTCGCTTCTGCCCAAGTTGAGTTATCTTCCCAAACTATTTGAGGCAGTCTATCGATACTTTTAATCTTGAGTTCATTCCAGGATATAGAATTATTCTTGACTTGAATTGAGCGAGGTTGGTAATTAATAAATTCTAGGCTAGCCACTTTTAGTTCCTTAATACCAGATCGTCATTAGAAACAATGTACTAATAATTAAACAGTGATGTCTATGTATTAAGTATCACTATGTCACTAGATTACCATGTATGATGTGTTATTAAAAGTACCTATGTAACGTTTACCACAAGCAGGATCAAAAAAGGTCAATTTCGGCAGCTTTTCATAGAGTTTTATAGCTCTAGGCTTATCTTTAGCGCACTTTGAAAACTCATCACGCAGCTCTTGCAAGAATAAAGAATTGATGACCTTTAAAATGTTCTTTTCACTGGTGTAATGAGCACCAAACTCACGACGTTTATCGTCGCTGTCGGCTGTGTCGTCTATATCCAGTACGCTTTGGAACATTGAGCCAAAGATAGCAGGGCTGATCTCGCTCCAATCAAGATTGTTACACTGAACAACTAGGTTATAGAGGTTTTCATCAAAGTAAGGGATACGGATTGACTGAGAGAACAGATCACCGTTGATATAAGCAAAGGCAGCATAGCTTTCAGGCAAGCGACTTGAGCGATCTTTAGTGTTTAAAGTATCAAACAGCGTGGTAAATACTTCATTAAGGTTGCTGCCGTCACTTCTTGCCTCTTTTTTGAGCAATCCATCTAATAGGTTTTTTTGTCCAAAGATGCCGGTGTCATCGGCAAAGAAACAAAAGATCAGGCGAGTTAAGAATAGTGCCAATTCATCGGCATTAACCCCATCGGAGATAAAAGCTTGATGTAGCTTAGCAACCATTTCAGTAGCTTGACGGTTGATAGGATTTTCTTCAACGATCTCAGCCATTGCAGCGTTTGGTGCTAAGAAGTCCAGCCATTCCGCATTTTTAGGAAGATCAGCAATGGGACATTTATATTCTTTGATGTTTAGAGGGTTTTCGATATCGAATAACCATAGCTCATCGAAGTTAGACAGCACAATATATCTTGGCTTATCTGCTACGCTTAGGCGTTCATAGTATTTGCTGACTTGGTTATAAGCTTTATTTAGATCAAGACCACGGCTTTTTTGTTCAATCATGACCAGTTTAGGAATAAATGCATCAACATACTTTTGAGATTTATCATCTTTTAGACGATGTTCAAACGCTTTTAGCTGTACTTGACCCGATACGCCATAAGCATTGAATATCTGTGTCCAAAAGTTCTGACTTTGACCTCTCTCATACCCTTCAGCGTCTTTATAGTCATGGATAATACGGTGTAGCTGCTCACGGATATGCTGATAATCTAAACTCACAGTACTTTACTTCCTTATCTTATTATGTAGGATGCCTTACATTATCATTCATAGGTAACTATTATTAATTACTCTATAGTTATTAATGTTTTTCGCGATAACTATACTCTATCAATAAAACATTTTTATAATTATGAGTAACGAATTACTTGGCTACTCTTAAGGCAATTGCGAGTCGATTTAACCATCGTTCAAAGTCTATACTATCTTCTAAAAGCTCCCACATATCTTTAGGATGGTTAATAGATTTTGTCTTACCATATTTCTTTAAATTATTTTCGGTCGGCCAATGTAAAGACTTGCTGACTATAATTGTCATTAACTTGTCTATGTGTGTACGCCAATGAATAAAGTCATCAACTTCAATAACCAAAGTCGATAGAGCTCTATTTTTGTCACTCATATCAAGCTCCAAAATAACAAATTTAGCATTCTCAGTGGTTACTTGAATTTCAAGTAAAGCTCGTTTATTGCCATCAGTAGTTTTATGGCATTTAGACTTATTAACAGCTAGTAAGAAATGTAATTTTTGTTCGCAATGGACTTCGTATTTCTCATCAAATTTTTTAATTAAGAATTTAAACGCTTCAAAACGCTGCATGTACAGTTCTATAACATCGCTTTCATCTTCTAACCCTGCAAAGTCAGCTTGGCAAGCCGTACCTCCAACTATAGCTTCGTCAGCGCTAAACTCTAATTCAACAAACTCATCTGTAGTTTCAACATCTGCTCCAGTCCTGCCTTTTGATTTCCTTTTAACGACTTTTCGAGTTTCAATGGGTTGTACAAAACTAAATAACGTTTTAGGAATGTCTATATTTTTTAATCTAGAGTTGATATCTGCTTCTTGAGTATCATCTATTACTTCATCATTGGAACTACTATATCCCCCAGTACTTTTAGTGCCACCTGATTGAGTCCCAGTTTTAAATTTGTCACTATTGAAAAATACTTTCTTCGGTAAATCACAGTTAACATTTTGGACACTTGTAATCTCGTAAACGTAGTAATGATTGGTCTTTTTATCGAGCCATCCTCTTAAAGATAAATCAAAATCTGTTAAATTCGGTGGTTCAAACTTAAATTTCCACGTTTTTATGCCATTTTTCGTTTCTGCATTTTCAGTGAAGTTTTTGGATATGCTGTCATAAGAAGCACGGGCGTTTTTATCTATCAAAATCCACGCTAGCAACCTTCGAAGTCCTTCGTTATTTAGTTGAGTAACTGATAATGTGCAGATTGGTAATACATTTATGATTGATAAGCCATCAGAATCGTTTGTAATATAGAACTCTCTAGACAATATACCGTTATCTATACAGTTTCTTGCTAGATAGCTATTATGAAAAAACAAAGCTCTAGCAAACTCTATCTGTGGTATATAGATTTTAATATTTGTACGCTCATAATCTATGCTGATATTATAATCAAGCACAAAACTATAATTATCGCCTTCCTTATCCTTTTCCACCTTCCAATTTGAGGTGCTGGTTTTTTTTAGTTCGACAGGATATCCTGCACTACGGACTATACCATCACTAGGATTTATGTACCTTCTCTTCGCTATGGTTGGTAAATTCGATAACCTGGTATGTCTAAAAACATTTTTTTTATCAGCTTTTATACATAATCTAAGGTTCCATGTTTTAAGATGCTCATACTTAAATAACTCACTAATAAATTGGATTTGGGAGTCTTCAGGAAGGTTCTTGATTATCATATATTTGTCCTTTTTATCTTTTTATAAACCAGATCGTATGAAACATCCAAAAATCGTTCAGTCTCTTCAGTCATACGTTCATCACTAAGTTTAGCTTTTCTTAAGACAATCCAGCGTGACAACGTTTCTTTATGGTATACACTTTCTATTAATACATGACTTAGGCGTCGTATTTGATAATCACTGATATCTTCGCTATACCGAGTTAGAAAAGCAGAAACTAATGGTAGTTTATACAAGTTTTTTTCAATCATTGAAACGGAGCTGGTCTGCTGCATCCACCATTTTTTTGATTTACGTGGTGTCTGCATATCCCAAATTATTTTTTTATTTTTTTCAATTAGTGACCGTGCTATTTCAATATCACGTTGATTCCAGTCGATTTTAGTGCCTTCAGGTATATGATATCTATGAATTTTTTTGTTAGTATGCATTAACCATGCTTTATCATTACGATACAACCATGCGTACAATGCTTGATCAACAGTGCGAGCACTTTTTATACCTTTGTATTCCTTTAGGAGATGCAACCAAAGATCCCGATTAGAAAGGATAGTGGCAGGATTAATATTATCGAATGATGTTTTTCGATCTTCAGCTCTAAATCTTACAGGTTCTTGAGCGACAACCAACTTTAGTATTTCCTGAAATGACCAATCTTTACCTATCAACATAGCTTCAATAACAATAATATGTTCTAGATAGCTGAATGATTTCCTATGCTTACGGAAAATACCATGTAGCCAGCTTGTCTCTGTTTCTAAGTGGTGTAGATTATATTGTTCAAGAAAACTATCAGACCATCTATTTTTGATCTTATCAATAACTTTATCATAATGAATATGCTTTAAGCCCCTGAGACAATCATTGTCTGAAGCAATTTTTTTGTAGAAATCGCTCCATTGCGCATAGGTAGGAGATGCTTGGCTTGGCAATTGAAGAAGCTCATTGATTTTCCCTCCAATAAATACACTATTTTCATTAGGCGATATTTGAATGTTAGCTTTACAATTGTATGGATTAGGAGCGATGAAGTCATGGCGAGATTTTGGTCTATACTCCAACGAGGAATCTATAAGACTTCCATGTCTGAGACAGCATGTTAATCCCTGTATTTGCCATAATCTTGACCAATACCATTCCCCATAGTTAGATAGCTGTTCATCAAGGCATAAAGGGCAGTACCTTAAAAATTTAATCGGCGGTAATCGTGAGGCGTTTTTACCAATAGCGAGGTGAATCGCTCCTTGAGATTGCTCAGTCATCCATTCAAGACATTTCTGTCTACGCTCTTCAGGAATAAAAGGGGCGTAAAGAGGGAAAAGAGTGTGTTTATAGGCTAGTGAGTTAACATCGTAATGACCAGAAGGATAGAGCTCAATAAGCCTAGATAAATGACAGGGTAGATCAACAGTTGCAATTACCTTTCTGTTTGCAAAAACATCCTCAAGCAGCTGTTTTGGACTAGTGATCCCAGCCCTTACTTTTGATCGAGCTACTGTGCTGTAAATAAGTTCATCAGGATAGGGAATAGGAAAATTAAGCATATCAGCTTACCCTAGGTAGCCAGTCATTAATATCAAAAATAAGATCAGTTGATTTTTTTAGATGATCATAAAATACGTTTTCTTCATTTTTTTGCGTGAACTGGAAGCGAAGGTCTTCTGTATCTAATGTATGCCAAAGATCTTGGCTAGTATATTTGGCTTTAAGTGGTTTAAGCTTATTATTTTGAACGTTAGGTTGTGTTTCACTTTCAGTATCGTTTAGCCACTTCAATATTGTTGGCATCAAACTTTGAATGGTTGATTCAGGTGAGCTTTGAATAGCGCGTGTTACTATAGGAACAAGCAGATCTGAGCTATAACCCATATCAACTAGCATACGGTGCAATCTGATACTTATTTCATGCCCTTGATACTCTGCAATATCATCAAACTCATTTTTATTTTGCTGTAACTGAGTTTGGAGAGTTAATAGTTTTTTGTCGATATCAGGAATAATAAGATCAGAGAACTGAGCAATCCTATCTGCTCTACCTGATCTAAGGGCTTCAATCATTGGATGAATGGGTCTTAGATCTTCTTCGTAAGTTGTTTGTAGCACTTTTATTGTAATACGCTCCAACCCTGAATCTATAGCTCGTAGTTGAGCAAGGACAAATAACTTGACTACGATATCAAGAATGCCCTGCGATAGATCATACCAACAGTTCTGTATGTCATCTGATAATTTTATATCGGCTTTTCGAAGCCATTGATATTTCCATAAATGATTGGTAAATATGTTCCATTCAGATTTAATAACTCTACCATCTTGTGTAATTCGATTTGCTTCATATGGCATTTGCTCCCAGAAAATAGAACCAAACCCAGCTCCACGACGTGCTGAACGAAAATCGCCTTCAAAAATGTATCGAGCTTTAGGCGTACCTACCATTACAACTGGTAGTCCAACAGTATTTACGAGAGTAACAAAAAAATTGAGCATTTTTTCAGCACCACCAGATTTATTAACACTAAGGTGCTGAATTTCATCGATAACTAATAATCCAATAGCGTGAAGATTAGAGATTTGCCGCATTAAGTTCAGTAAATTATCGATCCCTTGGTTTTTACGAGTGTATTTGTCTTCGTAATTGGAGTCTAAAGCTTGATCAATAGCTCTAAAAAAATGTAAACATAAGCTTTTTAACGAACCATCATGAGGACAGTCAATCTTTAAGTAGACAATTTGGATAAAGTTGAATTGTGTATGATTGATAACTTGAGGATAAGTAGATAGTATTTTGTTTAGAGTAGTTGTTTTGCCGCTACCGGAACATCCAATGAAAGCTAAACTACGAGCCGTAGATATAGTTGATGGAAACCTTATAGCGTCATTATTTCCCGTCATCAACCTCTCATAGCCATTTTGTAAACGAGTATTTAAAGAGCCGTCTTTAGGATTTCGTCCTATATAACCTTCACGAATCATAATTGAAATTTTCTTCTCAAGATCAATATGTCTATTAATCGGTTGAAAGAATTGATTCATCAGCTGAGCTATGAGATGCCCTCGGACAGCAGAACCTGCTTGAGTGTCTGAAGCATGAAAATCAACACTACCTTTTAGCTTTCTAACGACTTCCTCTGGTTCAAATACGTCTGGCAAAGCTTCTACAAATGAATTACCTTTATAGGGCCCAAAACTGTCCTTGTATATAGCTTCTACCATCGTCATTTCAATACTCTCTCTTCAGCTTATTATTCATCATCAGAATCTATATTGTGGTAAATAGGGTACTTAAGAGCTAAGTCTTCATCTGATAATGTAGTGTTAGCACTGTCCTTTGACGAAGTTTTAGGTAGCTGTATAATTTTGCCATTTTTAGCTGTCTTGGCATAGTGAGCTTCTTGCCTGTCTTTACGTTCAGTATTTCTAGCTTGTTCGCGATGGTCATTGATGTTAGATAACTGGGCGGACTTAGTCTGTAGAACATTGGATTTGGCTGCTATAGCTTGTTTTATTATTCTTTCATTCTCTATTTCGAGTTGCTCTAATGCTAGGCTGCTCCCAATCTCTTGTTGAGCAACTGTTTTTTTCTGCTCGTCTTGAATGTGCCAAACTTCCCAAAAGCTGCAATCTTTAAACTCTCTAGAACGATCAGATAAATGAGCTTCCCAGTAATTGAGACTATTCTTTTCATAGAAAATATATATTTTATTTGCATCAATAGGGTCATAGGCAGCAATTAAAGATTTAGGACGATTGATTGTGTTTTTGCGATGTAGCCAGCCTTGCTTCCTCATTTCCGCAGAATTATAATAAATACCGAAAAGCTTTATACCCAAATCTGATAAGGTTGCTTTTTTTCTAGGTAGAAGTGCTACATAAAGGTCTTCTTCTGATACAGAGCGCAACTTTCCTGTCCGATGCTGTAGACCCCAATTCCATAACTCACGTGGGATTGAAGGTAAACTTGAAGGCATATCGATATCTCTATCATAATGTGTTAACTGGTGAGTATTATTATGTATGAGGATAGAGTTGATCATAATTTTGGTGAAATCTGATATTGTCAGAGTCGAATCTAGTCGATAATCTCGACCACCTTTCTTTTTTTCTTTCACACCAGTCACTACACCAGGAGCAAAGGGTTTAAACCGAGATTGCATTGTTTTAAAGTATCGCTCTACAACAGGTTTTAAATCTCCACGATAAGGTGGTGTATTTTCTATTCGAACAGAAAAACTTTTTTCTAAAGTTTCAATTTGATGGCCCAGTAACTCTCCACGGTCTGCAAGAATTGCATCAGGCAGTCCTATACACGGCCAATCATCTGCAGTAATATCGATTCCATATTTTTTGCAATGATTCTGTTTATCAGTAACTGCCATTTTTAAGGCTTGTATGCTAGTGGCATATGAAGGGTTTTCAAAACCAATATAGACGCCTGCTATCATTCGACTAAATACATCTGCAACAAAATAAATGACAGGACGGCCTACGATACTCTGTCTGTCTGAATCAGATAGTAGATAGATATCTGCAATTGTAGCGTCTATTTCATAGCGTGAACCAGGTCCGAGAACTTGAGTATTAACAGTGGAACGTAATTGCCTTACGTCTTTGTTGTAACTAATCTTATTGTGTCTAAACTTAAGTTTTTGAACAGAAGTAAATTCTTTATTATAGAAATACTTAAACTGCCAAATACTAGGAAAGTTTTCGTCGTCAATTTCAGGATTTAGTGAGCGATACATAGCTTTAAATTTGCGATATGCATAAACGATCGTATGTTTGCTATCATTTAAAAGATACTTATTAATGATCATTGAAAAGAGCCTTTCGACATCTGTATTGATTATGGCTGCCGTACCCTCTTTATAAACTCTTGGCCTACCAAGCTTCTTTTCTTTAGCAATACGTTTTTTACCTTTTGCTCCAGAGTTCTTGTAGTTTGGAAGTAGAGCATTAGGTATTTGTCCTCTTTGCCAATATTTTCTGATAAGCCGATATAGAGTCTGATTCGTACTTTTGTCTGAACTGACAATATCATTAATTATTTTTGAACGTACTTCAGGTAGATAATATAATTCATTAGAGATAATCGGTTGTATCAACTGATAGTTCTCATCTCTCTTTATTTGAGCCGTAGTACCATCTTCTGGTGATTGCAACAGCAAGTATTGATAAGGATCATCTATCAAATGGCATTCGCCTTCTTCAATTAGATCGACTAAACTTTGTGTTTTTATTAATTCGGGCAGAGCTATAGTTTCGTTGATATCAATCCAAATAAAAACGTCATTGGGTAACTCTTTGAGAATTCTATACTCTTTACCTTGATTGTTGTAAATATCATTGATTCGAAACATAACGAAGCTCCTCAGATATTAAGCCCCAACACTCAGTTCCATCTACATTCAGATCGCTACATTTGAGCTTTCTGAAATCAATACGCAGATCAAAAGTGAAAAACCTTTGAGCTAATAGCTTTCTAATCTCATTTAAAGAAGCTCCAAGCTCGCTGTGATAAGCATTATCAATTTCTTTACATAAATTGATAATTGAGTTGCTAGGATTTTTTAGTATCTGTTCAGAGTATAAATTTAGTTTAAGCTCAATGTCAGAATAGATGTAACTATCAGACTCTGGATATAACCATTTGATATTATTCTGAACTTCTAAAGGAATATCTTTTTCCGTAACTATTTTCCAAGGAATGCCTTTACTCTGCCAATAACGACGTTCTATTTCTAGTTTTTCTATGACTCTAGGATTATTTAAATCTTTTGAATACTTAGCTTGAAGAGCAAATTGGTTGTGAAGGGTATTAGAAGTAACCACGTAGAAGTCCGAGGTCATAATATGGAGCTTACCCCTAATACTAGGATGCTTGACTTGCATTGAGTTGGCGATCTGCTGGGTATCTTCATATTTTAGAGGAAACTGTTCTCGTATATCAGTTACATCAGCACTCCATTCAAGAACTAAGAAAGCAGCTAATTCTAAGTCCGACATGAGATGATGAGTTCGTCTGGTCTTATGTCCAAAGGTTCGGTGAGAACGTCCTGTTGAAGATATGTCAGAGATTTTGATCCAAGGCTTATAATCAGCTAACTCTCCTTGACCTCGCTCTTCTTTAATCCACTTCTGTTGTTTTTTGGAGAGCATGAAAAACCCCTGCTAATGTTTTATTAAACAATAGCAGGGGTTAATACATGAGTCAATAGGATGATACTTTATTACTCAGGATGAAACTATATTACCTAAGATGATACTTTATTACTCGCTCACAGTTATATTAAAATCAGATATTTATATTATTCAACAGTCACTGATTTAGCAAGGTTACGCGGCTGATCGACGTCTGTGCCGCGCATTACGGCGACATGGTATGACAACAGCTGTACGGGTAAGCTGTAGACGATAGGGGCAAGTGTTTCACAAACATCGGGCACATAGACCACATGTAATCTGTCTTCTGCGACCATTTGACTAGATTCACTGGCAAAAACGAACAGCTCACCATGACGCGCGTGTACTTCTTGCATATTGGCTTTCAGCTTATCAAACATGCTGTCTTTTGGCGCTAGTACGACGATGGGCATGTCTTTATCGACCAATGCCAATGGTCCATGCTTCAGCTCACCTGCCGCATAACCTTCAGCGTGGATATAAGAGATTTCTTTCAGCTTTAACGCGCCTTCTAGCGCTATTGGAAACTGCAAACCACGACCTAAGAACAGGCAGCTCTTTTTATACTCAAAATGCTCACTCATGGCTTTGATAGGCGCATCGAGGTTTAAGCTGGCATGTAGTTGACCACGTAGTTCTTGTAATTGACCAAGCAAGGTACTCAGGTTTTCGCCAGTCATGCGCTCTTGAACGACACCCACTTTTAAGACCAATAGCATTAAAACGGCGAGCTGAGTGGTGAAAGCTTTGGTAGAAGCAACACCAATCTCGGGACCAGCAAGCGTTGGTAAAAAGATATCCGTCTCACGTACCAGAGACGATGTCGGTACATTACATAAGGCTAAGCTAACTAGACCTGCTGGCGTGTGCTTTTGAATATCACGTAGCGCCGATAACGTGTCTGCCGTTTCGCCAGATTGAGAAATACAAATGACGAGTGTGTTGTCGATGACGACAGGATTGCGATAGCGAAATTCACTAGCGACTTCAACGGAACAGGGCACACGAATAAGGCTCTCAAACCAATATTTTGCGACCAAGCCTGAGTGGTAACTGGTACCACAAGCGATGACTTGGACATGCTTAATGCCTTTTAATTGCGCTTCATGACGCTGTAAAAAATCATCACGCAGTTTAGACGGCTCATCGCTATCTACAGCCATCTCAACAGTACGGGCAACCGCGTCTGGCTGCTCATAGATTTCTTTGAGCATATAATGCTTAAATTCACCTTTATCCGCATTGTGCTGTGCCGCATCAATTTCATGTATCTGACGTTTTACTTCGACACCATCGGCATAAACCTGAATGCTACTGCGCGTCAATTTGGCGATATCACCTTCTTCTAAGTACATAAATCGATTGGTGACCGGTAGTAAGGCTAATTGATCAGAAGCAATAAAATTCTCACCGATACCCACACCAATCACCAGTGGAGAGCCTAAACGAACAGTAATCAGCTCTTCTGGGCAGTCGATATGTAGAATACCAAGGGCAAATGCGCCATGTAATAACGGAATAACGGCACGAACCGCCTCTAGTAAATCAGGTGTGGTTTTGTAGATATCATTGATTAGATGAGCGACGACTTCGGTATCAGTCTGCGACGTAAATACGTAACCTTTAGCAATCAATTCTTCTTTTAATTCGGCATAGTTTTCAACGATACCGTTATGTACCACAGCAATCTTGCCTGATACGTGCGGATGGGCATTACGCTGTGCCGGCTCGCCATGGGTTGCCCAACGTGTATGCGCAATACCAATGTGACCATCGAAAAATTCAGGATTAACTGCCACAGCATCGACCAATGCTTGCACTTTACCCACTTGGCGCTCGCGATGGAGTTCGCCATCACGAATGACGGTAAGACCGGCAGAATCATAACCACGGTATTCTAGACGCTTAAGACCCTCAAGTAAGATATTAGCGATATTACGCTCAGCGACTGCTCCAACGATTCCACACATAACTATTCCTTAAATTCGATGTTTCGTGTTTTGATTTTTAAAAGCTTCAATGCTTAACCGCTCAAATACTTTGAGAGGCGATAATGTTCAGTCAATAAATAATAGAAGTTCATACTGGCAGAGCTTTTATACTAACAATTTTGACGTTATAAATATAAGGAAGCAGCATCACAAAAATTGTCATGCTGCTTAGTATTACTTCAATAGATACTGTTCAAAATGCTTGTGATTGACCATTGCTATTTTAACTTTTTGGTCGGACGCTGAAAGTCGTTTTTCTGAGTTTGTCGTGCCCGTCCAAAGGCTAATGCTTTACTGTCGACGTCTTTAGTAATCACTGAACCTGCGGCAACCGTAGCGGTATCACCAATAGTCACAGGTGCCACTAAACTTGAGTTCGAGCCAATGAAGGCATTGTCTTCAATAATGGTTTGTGATTTATTGACACCATCATAATTACAAGTAATGACGCCAGCGCCGACATTAACATCTGTACCAATGGTCGTATCACCGATATAACTCAAGTGATTAACCTTGCTGCCATGACCGACTGTTGATTTTTTAATCTCGACGAAATTACCGACTTTACTGTTATCAGACAATACGGTTTCAGGACGCAAATGGGCGAAAGGACCAACATCAACACCTGCCCCAATCTCAGCGCGATCAATCACGCAATAAGGTTTTATGTGGCAGGCATTACCAATGTGGGCGTTTTTAATCACGCAGCCTGCTTCGATATAAACGTTATCGCCTAAGACACAATCACCCTCGAATACCACACCCACATCGACAAACACGTCTTGACCCGCAGTCAAGGTACCGCGAATATCAACGCGACTTGGATCAGCAAACTGCACGCCCGCTTCTTGCAAGTCGGCAACCAGTTTGCCTTGCCAAGTGCGCTCTAAGCTAGCAAGCTGTTGGCGGTTATTGACGCCTTCAATCTCAAAGGTATGCTCAGGCTCAATCGTGACAATATTAATGACTTCAGCGACCGCCATTTTAACGATATCCGTCAGGTAGTATTCTTGCTGCGCATTGTCATTAGACAGCTTTGGCAGGTATTTATGCAATAACGCATTATCGACGCAGTAAATACCGCTATTAATCTCTTGGATTTTCTGCTCATCGGCGCTGGCATCTTTTTGCTCGACGATGGCTTCGATGTTGCCGTCTTTGTCACGTTTGATACGACCGAGACCAAAAGGATTGTCTACGGTCAACGTCAACATCGACATGCCGTCAGTATTAGCCGCTTGTAGCGTTGCTAATGTCTGGCAGCTGACTAATGGCACATCACCATAAAGAATCAGGCTTTGCCCTTCTTTGGGTAATTCCGACAGGGTCACTTTCACCGCATGTCCAGTACCTAATTGCTCAGTCTGAGCAACCCAAGTAATAGGCAAGTGCGCATATTGAGCATTGATATCTGCTTGGACTTGCTCGCCACCAAAACCATGAACAATAATGGTGTCATCAACCGTTAATTGATGGCACGTATCAAGGACATGACCCAATAACGACTTACCAGCCAATGTCTGTAGCACTTTTGGCTTAGCCGACTGCATACGCGTGCCTTTGCCAGCAGCGAGGATGATTACCGAGAGGGGAGTGGTCATAATAGCCTACAAATGTAACAAAATATAATTTCAAATTATAACGCAAACCGTCATTTAACTAAAACGCTATGTCGTGACATCTTTGTAACTTACGTTGCTTGTCATGGGCTTACCATTTACTGGTGGCTTGCTGATAAATTGGCTATCGTCACAAACGCATTACTAAAAAAATGATGGACTATAAACGACAATCGGTTATGAAAGACCGTCGCTTATATAAAAGCGAGGCTAATTTAACAGTTAAAGGATGGTGGTATAAATAATGACCCAGACGGCTGCTGCCATGATCCCTGCGATGATGTCATCAAGCATGATACCTAGGCCGCCCGCGACTTTTTTATCTGCCCAGCCAATCGGTGGTGGCTTAATAATGTCAAAAAAGCGGAACAATATAAAGGCGATAATAATGGCAACAATAGAAGAGATTTGGGCGATATTTTGCCAAAAATTGCCGTCAGCGATACCCATATAAGATAGCGGCAGTAGGGTAAGCCACATGCCTGCCCATTCATCCCAGACGATATGCGGGTTATCATGACCACCCATTAGCTCTGAGGTACGACCGCATATCCAACTACCAATCACACAAGAGAGAATGGTAATAATCAAAAATGGCACGAATCCTAAGCTTAGCAATGGTATCGCGACGATTAAGCCACCAACCGTACCCCAAGTACCAGGCGCACGGCGCGGTAGGCCACTACCTAAACCTAACCCAAGCCAATAAACTACGCGGTCAAGCATATTGGCATTGGCGGGTAGCGGCGGGCAATCATTGGCTTTACGGATATCAGGCTTAGATAGGTTGTGATCAATCATGGATTAACCTGCAAAATGTTGGTAACCCGTCAGATTGGGCCAAGTAGTAAAGGGGGCGGGATGGGTAGGTGTGATTGGCTGTCCTTGATAAAAAAGCTCTGGTGGTAAATTTTTGATAGAATCTGGCTCATTTACGGCTATGACTTCGCCGATACAGGTAACAGGCGTGTTGCTACTGTCATTAACAGGTGGTTCAATATGAGCAGGCAAAGTAAAAGCCAATTCATAATCATCACCGCCAGTCAGCTGGCACAACAAGCGCTCGGTCAACTCAGCGTTTGCCAATGCGTTGCTAGTAGGTAGCTGATCAAGATGAATGCGCATACTAACGCTGCTTTGTTGGCAGATATGTCCAATGTCTTGATACAGACCATCAGAGATATCTATCATCGCAGTCGCACCAATTTTTGCCAATGCTGCACCCAGTGCAATACGCGGCGTTGGCATATGTAGACGATGCGCAAGCTCAATACCGATAGCATTGTCAGGATTTTGTAGCGCATAAGCGGCATCGCCAAGCGTGCCTGAGACATAAAGTTTGTCGCCAACTTGCGCGCCTGAACGGTAGACGGCTGGCGTTTCTTTGGTGAGTAACCCTTGCGCGCTGATACTCAGAACTAAATTGTCGCTGCGCGTGGTATCACCACCAATCAGCGTCACCCCAAATAGCTGGCAAGCATGGAATAAGCCTTTAGCAAATTCACTTAACCAGTGCTCATTTGCCAAGCACTCAGGCAAAGCTAACGCCAATAGAATACTATGCGGAGTTGCACCCATAGCGGCAATATCTGAGACGTTCACTGCCACGGCTTTATAACCGATGGTAAATGCCAGCTTATTTACTTGCTCCCAGTCAGCGCTAAAGTGTCGACCTTGAACCAGTGTATCAATACAGCTGACCAAGCGCGCACCTGCAGGCAAGCTCATCACCGCCGCATCATCACCAATGCCTTTTTCAACACTGCCTTTGTCGACACTGCTAGACAATGACTGCGTAGCTTGCATTTGGGAGAATATACGCTCAATCAGCTCAAACTCATTCATGATTAGTCTTTGCTGTCTGCATCAGTGCGGTCTGTTTCAATCGCTTTTTTGCTCGCTTTAAAGTCACTAATATTGGCAGTAGCTTTACTAGCGCTATTGCGTTTGACGGTAGCATTATTGGCACTGATACGAGGCTTGTTTGAAGTAGTTGGTTTTTCTTCAATGGTAGCTGTATCAGCACTATCTTCTATATCGGCATTATTTTCTGCATTGGTATCAGCTTTTGTTACAGGTTTAGCAGCCGCTTTTTGTGAGGTGCGTAAATTGGCTTTGCTATCTGCTTCTACTTCAATAGCACGTAGCTCTACCGCCATTTTATCAAGGACGGCATTAATCAATTTATGCGCGTCAGTAGCGCCAAAGTGATTATTGAGCTTCATCGCTTCATCAAGTACCACTTTATAAGGAATCTCTAAGCGGTTTTGTAGCTCGTAAGCACCAATCAAAAGAATAGCGTGTTCGACGGTGTCCAATTTATCAATTTCACGGTCAAGATGCTGAGAGATAAGGACATCTAGCGCCTCGATCTGCTCTGGAATATCACGCATCATTTCATGATAATAGCCAATATGTACGGTATGCATGGCATTGGTCGCGCGTGTACGAGCGGCGATATCGTGTGGGGCATTGTCTTTCCAGCCAAGCTTACCATCGATATCGAAGCGGCGGTCAGTGACGAGCCATTCGTATAGACCTTGCATCGCAAAGCGTCGCGCTTTACGAATAGCGGTGTGACTGGTCTTATAAGAAGACTCACTCATATCGAAGATTTGATCACCCGCACTGCTGCTCGCGATGCGCGTGGCTTCAGCTTGTTTATCATTGGTTTGGGCGGTTTTCGCAGCGCTGATAGCGCGCTTGAGTTGGTCAGTCATAGGGGGTCTATACCTAGTTGCTAAGATAAAAAGTTTTTAAGATAAAAGTTTTTAAGATAAAAGTTTTAAAATAAAATGTTAAATAGTAGTTAGCTGGCAGGCTTTGCCAGTCGAGTTTTGTAGCGTACTTAGTAACAGTCTTTGTAACACTGACGCTGTGGCTCTCGATAAAAACGAAAGCTCATAAGAACCACAGCGCTCATTAAATAACTAACAGCCTATCAAATGATGGCTTGATTAAGCGTCTTCACTGTCATCTTCAATATCTAACTGTGATAGTACCGCAAGCATTTCTAGTACAACCATTGCCGCTTCTGAGCCTTTGTTACCCGCTTTTGTGCCAGCACGCTCAATCGCTTGCTCAATGCTGTCAGTGGTCAAGACGCCATTGGCAACTGGGATATTATAATCCATAGCTACCGCGCTTAAGCCTTTTGCAGATTCGCTTGCAACGAAATCAAAATGCGGGGTGCTACCACGGATAATCGCGCCTAAAGCAACGATGGCATCAAAGCGATCAGACTCAGCGGCACGTTGAGCAACCAATGGTAATTCAAAAGCACCCGGTACACGGATAACGGTAATGTTGCTACCCAATACACCGTGACGTAGTAGCGCATCAATTGCACCATCTACCAATGATTCAACCACAAAACCATTAAAACGACCGACGACGATACCAATACGAACGTCTTTGTTTTGATGTAAGTTACCATCGATGTGAGTCACGTCATTGCGCTGCTGTTGTAGATTTGACATAAAAAATCCTTTGCCGAATGGGCTTTTAATTAAAATGTAGGAATAAATAATGCGCTAAATATATCGCTAGGTTCAAATGGCTTATTATCCGTTAGATAATCAGTTAAATGAACGAAAATAAGTGGTTAGCGCTATGATAACATTTTTTTCTGTTTTATTTGTACTTTACGAGCGTACTATAGACGCATTTGTATGCCTTGCGCTGCCATATACGCTTTGGCTTCTTGAACCGTATACTCACCAAAATGGAAGATGCTGGCAGCAAGTACGGCATCGACGCCGCCTTCCAACACCCCTTCGGCTAAATGTTGCAAATTGCCGACGCCGCCTGAAGCAATAACAGGCACATTGACGCGGTTAGTGATTTGCTTCATCAATGCCAAATCATAGCCTTTTTTGGTGCCATCGCCATCCATCGAGGTGACCAGTAATTCACCAGCGCCAAGCTCAGCCATTTTGCTCGCCCAAGCAACGGCATCGATACCCGTTGGTTTGCGACCACCGTGGGTAAAGATCTCCCAACGCGGCATGATAATGCCATCAACATTAATGTCTGCAACGCGTTTGGCATCGATAGCCACGACGATACATTGGTTACCAAATTTCTGCGCCGCTTCACCGACGAACTCAGGGGTAAATACCGCCGCAGAATTGATAGCTACTTTATCCGCACCTGCATTGAGTAAGTTACGGATATCAGCGATTTTACGCACGCCGCCACCAACTGTCAGTGGAACAAATACCGTCTCCGCCATACGCTCGACCGTATGGTAGGTGGTATCGCGCTCGTCATTGGTCGCAGTAATGTCCAAAAAAGTAATTTCATCAGCGCCTTGTTCGTTATAGCGTTTTGCTACTTCGACAGGGTCGCCTGCGTCTTTGATATCAACAAATTGCACGCCTTTGACCACACGACCATTATCAACGTCCAAACAAGGGATGATACGCTTTGCTAACATAGGGTCTTTCACCTTATAATCAATTCATTCTATAAGCACTAGTCTAGCAAAATCACCGCCGTATCAGGTAAGTTTTTAATTACGATTAGCGAGTAAGTAGGATCTTCATTTCTTCTATTCTTTTGGTTAGGCCTTGCTTAGTAGATTCTGATGAAGAAGCAATACTCATGATTAATTTCAGATAATTTTCAAGGTCATCCGAGCTTAAGTCTGAATAGCTGTTATCTTCATTTAACGTATAAATTAGATTTGTGTTAGTTTTCTCGACCCTATCTAAAGGAGCTGTAATAATCTCTAAGTATTCTGCAAATGTATAGTCTTGTGTCGGCATTAGGTCATTTAAGCTAAATCCTTTAGATTCTAATAGTTTAATGAATTCGTTTTTATAATTATCAAAGTCTTGTCTTACAATAATAAAATCTGTTTTGCACTTATAAGCAATTTTCAAGATTGATAGTTTTAGCCTATATTTCGATAATCGTATGTCATCTTCTCTTTGCCGTTGAGCAATTATTATCTGTTTTTTCGCATATAATGCAGCGATAGATGCTAGTACAATCACAATCAAGTTCAAGACAACTTGGATTTGTCCAGAATTAATTCCTAAACCTTCCCAAAACATAATAAAGCTATTAATTATTATTTGTTCCACTTAAATCCACCTTCCTTATAAGCCAATATAGGTTGAATTTAGTTATAATAAGCTAAAATATACTTTTATTTATTCTTTAATTGCCATAAGTGAGATGTCATGTCCGTCTATACCCAGTTAACCGATGACCAGTTTGCCGCTTTTTGCCAGCGTTTTGGTGTGTCATTCGCGCGTGCCATTCCGATCACCCAAGGTATCAAAAACTCTAACTGGTTTATTCAGACGACTGACGATGTAGATGGCGCACACTCTTATGTATTTACTTTGTTTGAAGAGCGTCCACCAGAAGACATCGAAAAGATGGCGATTATCTTAAATCAATTGGATGGTAACTTACCGGTCGCTGCGCCGTTAGCATTGCTTGATTTAGGCGCTGATAGCGCAGAAAAATGTTATGTCATTCAATACGACAATAAAGCGATTACCTTAGTGCCATGCCTAGCAGGCTCGCATCCACAGCAGACGACGCAAGCGATGTGTCATGAAATTGGCGCCGCTTTAGCGATGCTGCATGAGACATTGCAAGCACTACAACCTGCGGAAGAATATGGCGTGCCTTTATACCCATGGAGCGAGGTGCGCGATCGTGAAAGGCAGTTTATGCCAGCTGACGAAGCCAAATTGATGAGTGATATTTGGCAGTCTTATACGGATTTGCCGCTTGCCACTTTGCCAAAAGGCTTATGTCATTTAGACATGTTTGCTGATAACACGCTATGGAACTTATCGTTAAATAATAGCCAAAAAGGTGAAGCGCGTCTGACTGGGTTGTTAGATTTCACCGAAGTTAGCGTCGAGCATTATGTGATGGATATTGCCATTACCATTAATGATTTTTGTACCACGTGGGGCGATGCTGAGCAGGGTGAGTCGGTGAATTTTGACCGTAGCAAAATGGCGGCTTTCTTACAAGGCTATGAGTCGAAACGCATGCTCGGTGAAGATGAAAAACGTGCCTTACCAGTAATGTTGGCAAAAGCGGCGGTGATTTTTTGGCTATTACGTCTCAACGTTATTCACTATAACCGTACCGAAGGTCGTACGGGCGATAATATCATGGTCAAAAATCCTGACCTGATGAAACGCCTTGCTGCTTATCATTGGTCACATGTAGAAAAAGCGCAAAGTACAGTGTTTGTACTAGAGCATGTGCGTTATAAAGACGATGATAAAAATAACGATGTCGAAGCTTTTAAGATAATCGGTGTGTTTGCGACTGAGCAACAAGCACAAGCTGCTATTGAGCAATTAAAATCACAATCTGGCTTTAAAGAGTATCCAAACGGTTTCCATATTGATGCTTATCCGTTAAATCAAATTAATTGGTCACAAGGTTTCGGTTGCTAATAGAATAATAGCAACGAGTTATATTTATAAATATCTAAAAGGAATTTATCATGACCGATCAAGTTGATAACTGGCACAAACTGGCACGCTACGACACCAATATGCAAGGTGAACTGCATGCCAATCTGCTTCGTAACAATGGTATTACGGTGTCTCTGCAACCGCTGAGCGCGATGCCCGGTATGAACTCTGGGATTGTGCTGTGGGTACAGGATACTGATTTGGCGCATGCACAGCGCATTTTGGCAAATATTGACACCGATGGGGCAACGCCTTATGAGGTGTTTGATGAAACGTCAGCCGCCAAAATTAACCCTACTTTAAATTCTGCACAAGACGACAATAACGGCGGTGAAGTATAAATGTGTCAACTCTTAGGAATGAACTGTAATACCCCAACGGATATTGGTTTTAGCTTTGCAGGGTTTCGTCGTCGCGGTGGCATGACTGATAGTCATGAAGATGGCTTTGGTATTGCATTTTTTGAGCGTAGCGAATGCACTAATAGTGATAAACCAGAGAATGCTTCAACTGGTCTACGCTTATTCCATGACAATCGCCCAAGCCATTTATCGCCCGTGGCTGATTTGGTTAATAACTATCCAATCAAAGCCATGAATGTCATCGCTCATATTCGTAAAGCGACCCAAGGGCAGAATTGTTTGGCAAACACCCATCCTTTTGTCCGCGAAGTCTGGGGTGAGCAGTGGGTATTTGCGCACAATGGGCAAATGAATAGCGAATTTATCAAACGCTGTCAGCGCTTGCAAGACAACGGCAATGCCTCACATTGCCAGCCAGTCGGTTCAACCGATTCTGAGATGGCGTTTTGCTACCTTGTTAATCGTTTAAAAAGTAGCTTTAAATCGCGTCCTGATGACCAAACGCTGTTTAATTTTTTGACCACCCAATGTCGTTATTTATCTGCCAATGGCTTGTTTAATTGCTTGATATCGAATGGTAGCTGGCAATTGGCTTATGCGGGGAGTTTATTGTTTTATCTCACGCGTCAAGCGCCGTTTGGCGAGGCGAAGTTGGCAGATGATGATTTAGCCATTAACTTTGGCGATGTGACGACAGATACGGATAAAGTTACTATCTTAGTCACTGTTCCGCTCACTGAAAATGAGAAATGGCAGCAGTTGGCTGTCAATGAGTGCTTAATATTCCAAGATGGTGATGTTATTTATAAAGACAGCCCAAGTCAGCGTAAGTTTTTGACGATTGAGGAGGGGATTGCGGTGGCACGGTCAGTTGGGGCGAGCGTTTAGAGTTAACATAGGTTAAATATATATCCCACAACACCGCTTAAATTTCTCACCCGACCCGCAAACACACGGTTGCTTTTGGCTGACAGACATTGAAACAGTTGGATCTAAGAAATACCAGCGTGCATCATTATTGATTTTGTCTGTCACCTTCACAAAGGCAGACAATTCATGATGCGCCTGCACTTTCTCTTCTAAAGTACTTGCATTATTAGTTGGCTTGAAATAAGCCTTAAACTCAACTTGCGCATGGCGTTTGCCTAGCTTTGGCGTGTGCGCTACGATTGCTAGTCCTGCCCAATTTGTCTCTTTTGCCCACGATTCAATCGCCTTGATATCCAATAAGTTTTGCTGTGCTGGCAGGGTGGTCTTGATGATATAGTCTGGCTTAATCAAAACAAAGGCACTATAGCGCGTGCGCATGAGACGTTCGGCTGTCTCCGCTTTTATACCCTCTGCTTTGCCAACTTCACCATTATAAAGAGCATCATTATAAACAGCCTCATGATAAGGCTGACAGCAATCTTTATACAGTAGGGGTGAGCTGATAGCGCTTGATGATGGATGAATTTGGCAAGGGCAAACGTGTAGATTAGGTTGCATGTTTTATTCTCATTTTCGCTTGGGTTTTACTGCTTTACCGTATCTTTATCGCAGCATGCTTTTTATCAGTTCTGGCAATATGCCGACTTTTAGCTGTGCCCATGGTGCTGGGTCGCGCAGCTGCTGCCAAAACGCATCAAACGGCGGGGCAAAATAGACCAACATGGCGAGCAGTGTATATAGTAATAAATACCACCACTTATCTTTAGGCTGATAAAACTTCATCGCTGTACCTGATGAGCGCTTCATTTTCATATTCGATAAGTTAACACTATATAGCTCGTCCAATGTTAAATGCACTAGCGCGCCACCGAATAAAAATAAACCGTAAAACCAGCTTGCCGTCAGTGGAAGGTGCAAGACGTAGTAGCTTAAATAAGTCAGCCCCAAACCCAAAATTGCCATATAAGGCACGGAGTGAATCACACCGCGATGCACGGTCATGTTGGTAAAAATAGAGAAAACCACATAACGCATAAAGCCGTAGCCTGCTAGCCATAATGCAATCAGGGCGAGCAAACTCAGTTCACTGCGCCAATGCATGACCAAACCAAAGGCAAAAATAAATGAGGTGATATTAAAGCCAAGTTTAATCGGTGTCGAATTATCAGAATCCAAATCAGGCAGCAGCCCACCGATAGTGCCGAGCGCCACGCAAACTAAAAACCCCGAATCATCAATCAATCCCGCTTTATAAACCGTCAAACTGAGCGTACCACTGACCATGAATGCAACATTCAGGTGGGTGTTAAAATTTGCCATAAAAACTCATCAATAAGTAGCGCGCGAAACGATTGTTTCGAGGCGTTTGCCTAGCGGTAAAAAAGCGCACCATAATAGCATAGCGCAGCCAAACGTCTAAGAGATAAGGCTCGTATGCTGCGACTGGTTTACCCACTACCTTTGATTCTAATATGTCTTTGGAAAATATATTGATACTTAATAATAGAGCGTTAAACCCTTGTTACGTTTACGATTATGCCACGATTTGACAACGTCTAGACGTTAACAAAGCGCCGCCGTTTTGTTATGGTAAAAGAGCGTTATTGTTAAGTCCTAAAGAGTCGCTTAGCTATTTTGTTAACTCAACTTTATATTGTATTGTGTCAAATAATAATGATTTTGAATACAACTCTTACAATCATCTATCTAGCCACCAATCCTCAGCATAAACCTATAACTGTTTAGGCTTAGGATCTATAACAACGATAAGGAAGCTACCATGAGTGATATTTTTAATGTAAAAGACACCATTACGGTCGATGGCAAGGAACATGCCTATTACAGTTTGCCAAAGCTGACCGAAACTTTCGAGCACATCAGCAAATTGCCATTTTGCATGAAAATCGTCTTAGAAAACCTATTACGTAATGAAGATGATGGTCAATCTGTCGGCAAAAACCATATCGAAGCGGTTGCTAACTGGGATGCAGGCGCAGAAGCGTCAAAAGAGATCGCCTTTATGCCAGCCCGTGTGGTCTTACAAGATTTTACGGGTGTACCGTCAGTTGTCGATTTGGCAGCGATGCGTGATGCCGTAGTAGAGCTTGGCGGTCGTGCTGAGCAAATTAACCCATTTATCCCGAGTGAATTGGTTGTCGATCACTCTGTACAAGTCGATGCTTATGGCCGAGAAGATGCACTAGACTTGAACGAAAAAATTGAATTTAAACGTAACAATGAACGTTATGAATTCCTGCATTGGGGTCGTAATGCGTTTAAAAACTTTGTGGTCGTACCACCAGCGACGGGTATTGTGCATCAGGTTAACCTTGAATACTTAGCTCGTGTTGTAATGGCAGCAGATGTCAATGTTGATGGTAAAAGCGAGTTGACGGCTTATCCTGATACGGTATTTGGTACTGACAGCCACACGACGATGATTAATGGTATTGGCGTGCTTGGTTGGGGTGTCGGCGGTATTGAAGCGGAAGCGGCAATGCTTGGTCAACCGTCATCAATGCTGATTCCACAAGTGGTCGGCTTTGAGCTAAAAGGTAAACTCACTGAAGGCGTTACTGCGACGGATTTGGTATTGCGTGTGGTTGAAATGCTACGTGCGCATGGTGTGGTTGGTAAATTCGTTGAGTTTTATGGCGAAGGCTTACACAGTATGCCACTGGCGGATCGTGCGACGATTGCCAATATGTCACCAGAATATGGGGCAACCTGTGGTATTTTCCCGATTGACCAAATGGCGATTGATTATTTGCGTCTATCAGGTCGTGAAGAAAGCCAGATTGAGTTGGTCGAAAAGTATGCCAAGGCGCAAGGCTTATGGCACGATGCCGATACGCCAGCGGCAACGTATTCAAGTAAATTAGAGCTCGATTTATCATCGGTACAGCCTGCACTTGCCGGTCCGAACTTGCCACAGCAGCGTATCAATCTATCTGATATGCACGAAAAATTTGGCGAAACTTTAGAAAAAATGACCAAAGACCGCAAGTCAGAAGTCGAAGGCAAGGTACGCTTTGATGAAGAAGGCGGCGAGCAAGAGCAAGCGGATAGACTCTATGCTAAGCCTAATGTTTTCTCTGACGTCAATATCGATGATAAGAGCCATAAATTGCGTGATGGTTCTGTCGTTATCGCAGCGATTACCTCATGTACCAATACCTCAAACCCTGCAGTGATGATTGGCGCGGGCTTGGTGGCGAAAAAAGCCGCTGCAAAAGGTCTAAAAGCCAAGCCTTGGGTCAAAACTTCATTGGCTCCCGGTTCGAAAGTCGTCACCGATTATCTTGAAAAATCTAAGTTAATGGACGAGCTCGAAAAAACAGGCTTCTATTTAGTGGGTTATGGTTGTACCACTTGTATCGGTAACTCAGGACCACTCTTAGAGTCGATTGAAAAAGGTATCGAAGAAAAAGACTTAGTCGCTGCTGCCGTGTTATCAGGTAACCGTAATTTTGAAGGTCGTATTCACTCACATGTAAAAGCGAGCTACTTAGCGTCACCACCACTCGTAGTTGCTTATGCGCTGGCAGGTACGGTTGATATTGACTTAACGACGCAGCCGTTAGGACAAGATCAAGATGGCAAAGATGTCTTCTTAAAAGATATTTGGCCAACGTCAGATGAGATCAATGAGCTGATTGCCAATAATATCGATGCGGATATGTTCCGCAAAAACTACGGTGAAGTGTTTGACGGTAGTGCCGCATGGAACGCTATTAGTTCAGCCGATAGTCAGTTATATCCGTGGAGCGAAGCGTCTACTTATATTAAAAACCCGCCGTTCTTTGATGGTATGACCATGGAGCCAGAAGGTATTCCTGATATCGAAGGCGCACGCATCTTAGGGTTGTTCGGTGACTCAATCACCACTGACCATATCTCGCCAGCGGGTAATATCGATCCAGATTCGCCAGCAGGTAAGTACTTGCAAGAGCGCGGTGTGATGCAAGCCGACTTCAATAGCTATGGCTCACGCCGTGGTAATGACGCGGTAATGACGCGCGGTACCTTTGCCAATATCCGTATCAAAAATACCATGATGGCTGGCAAAGAGGGCGGCTATACTTATTACTTCAACGGCGATAGCGCCACTCTACAAGACGGCAAAGAAATGGCCATCTATGATGCGGCAATGAAGTATAAAGAAGATAAGCGTCCGCTTGTAGTCCTTGGCGGTGCAGAATATGGTTCTGGTTCTAGCCGTGACTGGGCAGCGAAAGGGACGATTTTGCTTGGCGTAAAAGCGGTATTGACCAGCTCGTTCGAACGTATTCACCGCTCAAACCTCGTCGGTATGGGTGTGTTGCCATTAACCTTTAAAGACGGTGAAAATGCAGAAACTTATAATCTAGACGGCTCTGAAGTGCTTAGCATTACAGGTCTAGATAATGGCGAGAGCAAGACCGCCAAAGTCACGGCCACGCGTGCCGATGGTTCTTCTGAGAGCTTTGATGTCAATGTCATGCTACAGACGCCAAAAGAGCGCGAGTACGTGCGTCATGGTGGCGTGTTGCACTATGTACTACGTCAATTGGCAAGCGAGAGCAAAGAAGCAGGCTAGTAATTAGTTAGGCTAAATCAAAAAAAGCCCGATCCCTTATCACTGGGATTGGGCTTTTTTATTTGTTGTTTAAAATAAGTAGTATGATCTATAGTGGGCTATATGCAAAAAATTGATAAAATATTTTAAGTAGAAACTATGTGTACTATCTCTAGGTAGATTTTATTATATTTCAACTAGATATATTATATGATTTAACCTTTATAACTAAATTATAAGTTATACAAAAGCCCATTATTCTGAGTTATAGTAAGTTCTATAATTCTTCGTGGTGACATAAGTTATGCCTATTAAAACTGTTGTAAGCTACAAAAATGCTTGGAAACTGTTTTTAGATTCATATCCTAAAGAGTATCAAGAAATCTTACAATCCATATCCACTGATGGGTGGAAGGGTATAGAGCAAATAATAGATGACTATCAGCAATCTAGCTTCCTTGTTAAGGCTAGAATGATAAGTAAGGCTAGACTAAGTAATTTAAGTAGTAAAAAGTATAAAGGATTCATTGATAGTTTAAGAAAATTATCTTGGACAGAGAGTGAGGAGCATGAGTTTTTAGTAATATCTAAAAGCAATATCTACATCTGTCTCCCTAATGATATTAATTTGAATCCTAATGTATACAAATGGTTGTTCGATGACGTGGAAAAGATAATAGCAAATAATAATTTAGCTTTTCCTATATTAATTACGGATTCTAAAAATAATTTAGAAAGTTTAACTAGTTTACAGTCAATTAATAAAAATTATCCTTTCTTAGTTTTATATGTTACAGGTAATGATGACGATGAACTATCTGTAATAGAACTAGAACAAACAGAAACATTGAAAGATAAGATTGTCTTAGATAAATTTATAGAGTTTCCACCTCAGTATTATCAAGCAGGACTTGGTATATTGAATTATTTCAGTCAGTATCTACATAAGAACTATCCTGATGAAAATGCTACAGTTAAGATCGAACAAAATGATCAATCCATAAGATTAATAGTTATATCAGAAGATGGTAATACAGATGTGATTGAAAGGGCACTTACTGAGTATGAGATGATTGTAACAGGTAATGGAAATCCAGAAGACTTTACGGAAGACAAAGGATTAATCTTAGAGCTAAAGAGTGAACTAAGAATGTCTCAAGTGAGAATTGAAACACAACAGGATATTATTGGTTATTTAAAAACTGATAAGAACTACCTCTCAGAATTATTAGAAAAAGCCTTAAAGCAAGAAAAGTATACTACCATCGAGATAAATCCTAGTTTTCGGAATAACTTATCAGTTGTTACTAACAATGTAGTTAATGAAGCTCTTCCACTAGTTGAACAGTTAAAGTATATACTTCCTGATAAAAATGACTCTCACGCTGAACTTGAAAGTTTACAAGCTTCCTTAAGAGAAGTTATAGATGAAAAAGATCCTGAAAAACTAAAAAATTCAAAGTCAATGGAGAAATTCAGGAAGTTTATTGAAAAAGTGAATGAAGGTAACGATAATGTTAGTGAAGCAGTTAAAACCTCAGAAAGTGCAATTGAGACTTTTATGAAACTAGCAGGAAAATATAATAAGATTGCTGAATGGTGCGGTATGCCAGTCGTTCCTTCAGTTTTTACTAAATAATTTCACAAATCTAGTTTTCTTTTTATTAGTCAGTCAGTAAAGTGCGCCTTCGACTTGCGCACTTATTCTGTCTAATTTATAAATAAGTCTATACTGTAAAAACTCGAGGTAACAGACTGAATATTCTGAATACCTATTCTGCTCAACCCTTCTCAGTCAACAGCTTAATTCCTAAACCAATAAACACCATACCACTGATTCTATTTAACATTGTTTCGATAGAGGGGTTCTCACGCAAGCGTGTACTAAACCGCGCTGCTAATAGTGCCAAACATAAGCACCATATAAAACCAGTGGTAGCAAAGGTCAGCCCTAGCATTAGAAATGACAACATGCCATAAGCATAACTAGAATCGATGAACTGAGGGAAGAACGCCAAAAAGAATAATGCAACTTTTGGATTAAAGGTATTGGTGAGCACACCTTGCTTATATATTTGCCAGTGATCTAAAGGCTGAACGGGCTTTGGCTTCTGGTCATCCTGCAAACTCGCGGCTATCAAAGGCTGTTGTTGACTTATGAGCATTTTGACGCCTAGATAGCACAAATAGCTGGCACCAATATATTTTACGAGCATAAATGCCGTAGGGGAGTTAGCCAGCAACACGGACAATCCTAGCGAAGCCAGTAGCGTATGCACCAGAATGCCTGAAGTAATACCCAACACAGAATAAAACCCTGCCGTTTGCCCCTGCGAAATACTACGGGTAATGATGTACATGCTATCCGTGCCTGGAGTCAGGTTTAACAAAATAGCTGCCATGATAAACCCTGGATAGTTCTCAATCCCGAACATGGTTAAAACGTCCTTGTGTTAAGCCTAAAAATTTGTACGTTATAAAGTATTTATACATTCTATAAAATTCTTATAGGATTGATGGTAGCGAGGATCGTAAGGGTTGGCAATAGAATAAATCATTCAATAAATAATGATATTAAAAACTATAAAGCAGGTTATGGCTTCAGTCTTTATCAAAATCAATAAAACGTAAATATCTTATAAAATCGCAAATACCGTAATGTGAACTCTGATAATATATCAGAGATTAATGAGACATTTGTTGATAATAAGGATTTGAGATGAAACGTTTGGCTTACACCGTTGCTGTATCTGTTTTGGCTACGACAGTTGGGATAAATGCCGCGCATGCCGAGAGAGTTTGCAAAGTAACGGATCCGACGGGTACTCCATTAAACATCCGCGATGAACCTAATGGCAAGATTATTAATAAGCTGCGTAATGATCGCGAGGTATATGTCACAGATACCACTTATGATAATAAAAACCGCCCGTGGGTATATTTAGAAGGCTACTACAAGGGCGAGTACAGGCATTGGGGCTGGGCGATTAGAGAGTTTGTCTCTTATTATGATCGTTGATATACTAACTTCAGCTTATCCAAACCATAATGAACTGGATATAACAAAACCAACAGACATAAAAAATCCCAGTCACCGTATGATGACTGGGATTTTTTATTGTTCGCTTATTAGTCTAACCTGATGCTTAAAGGTGTTAAGCAAAAGTGCTAATAAGTGACGCCGAATAGTGGCGTCCCCAGGGGGATTCGAACCCCCGTTACCGCCGTGAAAGGGCGGTGTCCTAGGCCTCTAGACGATGGGGACGCATAGAGTGTTATAACCAATGGTTACAACGGTACTTCACAATATCAGATAGCTTAATAAATAAGCATTGCCTAGGTGCTGATATCGTCCTACTAGCGAGTATTTATGGTTACGTTTCAGTAGTACTGAGCGTTGCAATAAATAGTATGGTGGAGCTAAACGGAGTCGAACCGTTGACCCCTTGCATGCCATGCAAGTGCTCTACCAACTGAGCTATAGCCCCTCGCTAAGAGTGTGCGTATTTTATGCAAGACCGGCAGTCCTGTCAACTACTATTTTAAAAATAATGCATAAATATTTGAAAAAAAGCGTTTAAAGCTATTTTAGCTACTTAATAAGCCCAAATTAGCGTGGATTTTGCTTGATGGCAATCTCTTTAATGGCTTTATCGGTAAAGAATTCTTCTTCTGTACACTTAGAACTGCCATCTGAAAAAATAATGGCACAACATTCTGTGGGGATATATTGCCCCCCTTTTTGTTGTACTGTGCTGATTCCTTTAAAGCCAACGATGTCAGATTCTTTCAATCGATCGACATTATGATTGGTATAACTGCAGTAAGTGGTGTATATCCACTTTAAATCTTCAAAGTCCTGACCCTTTGTCAGGGTAAGTTTTGCATTATAAAGCTCTTTTACGATGGCATCATAGTATTTCTGCGCTTCTTTGAGCGTGTTAAAGACATAATCTTTGCTTTCTATCGTGACGGTTTTGGCGTCCATGTTTAGTTCCAATTAAAAGGTTTGATAAAGGATATTTAATAGTTGAAGGGTAGTAGTACCTATTAGTGACAAAAAAAGGGTCAGAGCTGGGCTGACCCTTCTAAATTCATAAATTTCAGCTAATCGATTGTTTAGTAGATGAGTTATTCAGCTTCTAAATTATTCAGCAGACAAAAATCTGGCAACTCTGCCGCTTGTTTCTCAAGTTTTTTTAGTTTCTTTTTACCCAAACCGCCAAGCACGTCAACTGCATGGCGCAAGCGAGTCAAGGTCATATCAGCGCCGATAATTGCCATAGAGTTCATGACTGGCGTTGATGACGTGCTGCCAGCGATAGCGATAAAGAACGGTGCCATAAAGTCACGCATCTTAATATCGAGGTGAGCGGCAAGACCTTTTAAGGTGGCGTAGATATTTTCTTCTGACCACGTTGGTAAGGTTTCTAGCTGCCAAAGCGCCAGTTGCAGCATCTCAGTAATTTGCTCAGGGGTGAGTGATTTATGGGTAAAGCTCTCAGCATTGATATTAGGTAAGTTCTGGAAATAGAAACCACCCCAATTAACTGCATCAGATAACAGCTCAATACGAGGCTGAATCGCCGCTGCGATAGCAGTTAATTTATCGCTATTACTTGCCCAATCGAGTATTTTATTTTTTAGCTCTTCAGGCGTTAATGCACGTAACCATTCTGCGTTGAGCCAGTTCAGTTTTTCGATATCGAAGATAGGGCCGCCAAGGGACACACGCTGAATATCAAAACTAGCAATCATTTCTTCTAGGGTAAACTGTTCAGCTTCGTCAGGCATCGAGTAGCCCATACGACCGAGGTAGTTTAGCAGCGCTTCAGGGAGCACACCAGCATCACGATAGTAAGTGATAGAGGTTGGGTTTTTACGCTTAGACAGTTTTGATTTATCTGGGTTACGCAGCAGTGGCATATGGCAAAGTACAGGCATCTCCCAACCAAAATACTCATAGAGCAGCTGATGCTTGGGCGCAGAGTTAAGCCACTCTTCACCGCGTAGCACATGGCTGATGTCCATCAAATGGTCATCGACGACGTTGGCGAGATGATAAGTTGGCATGCCGTCGGTTTTTAGCAGCACTTGCATGTCGACTTGTGTCCAAGGAATCTCAACCGTACCGCGTAACATGTCATGTACTTGACAGACGCCTTCGGTAGGCACGCGCATACGAATGACGTTTGGTTTGCCCTCAGCAACCAATTGAGCGGTTTTCTCTGGGGCTAAATGGGCACAGCGACCGTCGTAACGCGGCGTTTCGCCATTGGCCATTTGCGCAGCACGCATGGCATCAAGCTCTTCACTGCTACAAAAGCAGCGAAACGCATGGTCGTTTTCTATCAGCTGCTCGGCATGCTTTTTGTAAATATCACTACGCTCGCTCTGACGATAAGGCGCATGCGGTCCACCGATATCTGGACCTTCCGCCCAGTCAAGACCAACCCAACGTAGCGCATCCAAAATCATTTTTTCAGATTGTTCGGTTGAGCGCGTTTGGTCAGTGTCTTCGATACGTAAAATAAATTCGCCGCCGTGGGCTTTAGCAAAAGCTAAATTGAATAGGGCAATATAAGCGGTGCCGACATGCGGAAAGCCAGTAGGCGATGGCGCAATACGGGTGCGGACAGGGCGCGTGCTGTTAGTTGAAGTCGATGATTGCATCATAAAATTCTCAGAATAGGCTAGTTAATGAATATGGCAGTGAAAAATGAAAAAAATAGCAGTGAAAAATGCTAATGATAAATATGAATGACAAGTTTGAATAAAAAATACGGATGAAACAATAGCCGTCAATGTAGAAAAATAGCGTAAAATATAGCGCTAGTATAACAGAGAGATGGAATATTTTTAACGAAATGCCCGTCTAGCGCTTGACTACCCGTGTATCCTTGCGATAATAATGTTAGACAAGTCATAACTTGTTTATTTTCATCTGATTTTTCACTCTTACTGACCAAAATGGTCGTCATCTACTGAGTCGTTTGTGTCCATATTGAATAATAAGCCAAAAAATACGCCGAATACTAAGCAAGATTCTAAAATAGATTCTTCTTTAGCCACTGTTAATGCTGCATCAGCGGCTGAGCTGTCTGCTGTGGAAAACGATTTTGTGGTAGAGAGTGACTCTGCTAATCAGCCGAATCAAGAGTCTGTCACTAATAAAGCTAGCTCTGATGAATTAAGCTTTGTTCATGATGCAGTGCTATTGCAAGAAACCGTCGCGGCAGTGCTGGGTGTCAAAGCGCTACCTAAGCAAACAGACGATGCAGAACAAAGCAGTGACAACCAAAACAGCTTGCAGATGAGTGGCGTCTACGTTGATGCAACCTTTGGGCGTGGTGGTCATAGTCGATTATTATTAAGCCAGTTGGCCGATGACGCAACCTTGATTGTTTTTGATAAGGATCCAACCGCTATTAGCGTTGCTCGCGAATTGGCAAAGACCGATAGTCGCGTAAAAGTGGTGCACGATAGTTTTGCGACGTTGACGAATAGTCTAGCGGCAATGGGTATCATGCAAGTTGATGGCTTAATGGCAGATTTGGGTATCTCATCGCCGCAAATTGATGATGGCAGTCGTGGTTTTAGTTTTATGCGTGACGGTGCGGTCGATATGCGTATGGACACCAGTCGTGGGCAGTCGGTCGCTGAGTGGTTAGAAAAAGTCGATGATGAAACCTTGGCCAATGTGCTTTATGATTTTGGCGAAGAGCGCCATAGTCGCCGTATCGCCCGTGCTATTAAGCAGATGGACAGTTACGATTCTACTTTGGCATTGGCTGAAGTGATTAAAGTGGCGCATCCTAATTGGCAGCGCGGTAAGCATCCAGCGACTCAGAGCTTTCAGGCGATGCGCATTTTTATTAACAATGAGCTTGGCGATGTTGACGACTTTTTAGAACAAAGCATTCCGATTTTGAAAGCAGGCGGGCAGCTAGCAGTGATTAGTTTTCACTCGTTAGAGGATCGCCGTATCAAGCAGTTTTTGCAGCGTCATAGCAAAGGGCAATATCCAGAAGACGAAAATCTACCGATGCCGCCGAATCGTCCACGCTACTTTAGCAAGCCTAAACGCGTGGGTCCAAGCAAAGCTGAAACCAGTCAAAATCCACGCGCGCGTAGTGCGTGGTTGCGCATGGCGACTCGTACTGATACCGACTATTTACCCAGTGTCGAGCAATAACACAGGTAGCGTGATGTTATAGAGCGGTGTTTGGCTGAGTTGCTGGTGATTGGTTGCTGGCAATTAGTTAGGATAGAAAGTCTGAATACTTACGCGGCTGTTAAAAATCTGTAAACATTATCTGCTAGGCTCGACTGTTCCTTTTTCGTTTGGTTTTACTTTATTGATGGTTCTGTACAAAGCGTCTTACCGCTCTAAAACAGTTGCCAATTTTCATACTTGAAGTCCACTTTTTGAGAGCGTCATGGCAATATCTGACAAACCCGCAAACCGTCGCGCTGCAATGCCGCATAACACCGATATCGGCGAGCTATTCGTGCGCCGATTTAATGTGGTTAGTATCTATGTAGTGGTGCTATTGCTGTTAGCAGTGGCGATTGTGTGGAGCGGTATCAAAACAGCCGAAGGCGTTCAGCAATATCATCAGGATTATAAAACCTTGCAAGACATGAAAAAACAAGAGCGTAATCTGCAAGTCGAACATCAGCGTTTGCTCATTGAACAGCAGACTTTTAGTGCGACGCCGCAAATCGCTAGCCGTGCAGTGGCTGAACTGGGCATGTTTTCACCGACGCTAAAAGATAAGCTCATTATCCAGCCGGGTGTTGCCACAGCACAGGCGCCAGTCGTTGATACTGACTTAGATGAGGATAAGTCTGACGTTATCGAACCACGAGCTTCTACGGATATATCGCCTGACGCTCCTATCACCGATGCCACGATAGCGGAGGCAGGACAATGAGTGATAAAAAACCTAATGCCAATAGCGGTAAAACGACCGCGAAAAATGCGAATAAAAAGCCAACTAGCGGTAAGGTGACTAAACCCTTACGTCCTGCCAGTGCAGCCAAATCGGGACAAACAGGCAGTACGGCTGAAAAAAAATCCTCTGGCAACCGTAAGGCTAAATTGTTTGATCGATTGAAAAAGAGTGAAGAGCAAGGCGCTTATACCAGTGTCAAAAACCTGAAAAATAAAAGAGGATTTTTGGGTAGAGCGTCTGGCGCTTCCTCTCGCGGCGGTTTTGAGCAAGACAAAAACCGTTTCCGTACTATTTGGGTCATTGCATTGGTTGTCTTGGGTTTGCTGATAGCCCGTGCTTATTATTTACAAGTTGCCAATGCCCAGTTTTATCAAGACAAAGGTGATGAGCTTATCACTAGCGTGCGCACGCAAAAATCCTATCGCGGTATGATTACCGATCGCAATAATTTGCCACTTGCAGTCAGTGCACCACTGGCGACGGTCTCTTTTAGTCCGCATGATTACGCGCGCGAATATTACGAGCTTAAGCGTATTATTATCACCAACCCTGAGAGTCCACAGCTGGTTGCGCGTATGCAAAAGCGTTTGGATAATATGGATCTGACCACACTTGCAGCTGCTGCCAATATTTCGGTCACTGAGCTAAAAAAAGTTACTGCTATCGACGATAGTATTGATGTAACCGATGAAGCAGCAGTTAAAGCAGCGCTGCCATCGGGTGCAGGCTCGCACTATTTGCCGCTACTGAATAAAGTAACGCCTGAGATTGCCCAAAGTGTCAGCACCCTTGATTTTCCTGGCGTCTATGAAAAAAACTTCTTCCAACGTTATTACCCGCAGCCACAACCAAACTCGCAGCTATTGGGCTTTATGGGACAAAATGTCAGTGACCCTGAAGGTGGTTACGAAGGTCGTGCTGGTATCGAACGCCAATATGAAACTGAGCTGGCAGGTGATGATGGCAAAGTGTTGGTGCTAAAAGACGCCAAACAAAACAGTTTAAAAGAAATTAAACAGATTGAACCAGAAATACCAGGTAAAGATGTGGCGTTGACCATTGATTCGCGCCTGCAGTATTTGCTTTATAAAGAACTAGAAAAAGCAGGGCGTTTGCAAAAAGCACGCTGGTCAACAGGCATGATTGTTGATGTGCAAACGGGTGAAGTGCTTGCTTTATCAACATGGCCATCCTTTAATTCTAATAACCTGAATGAGATGACCGGTGAAAACCAACGTAACCGTGCGCTGCTCGATGTCTTCGAACCTGGTTCGGTGATGAAACCCTTTACGGTTGCAGCGGCACTTGATTCAGGAAAATACACTGCCACTACCTTAATCGATACCAATCCTGGCTCTATTCGTGTCCGTGGTTATACCATTCGTGATCATAACAATCTAGGTATGATTAATATGGGCACGCTACTGCAGAAGTCTAGTAACGTCGCCTCGACTAAGATTGCTTTGTCGCTACCGCCTGATGCCATTACTAATATGCAACGGCAATTTGGTTTTGGTTCAAAGACACCACTACAGTTCCCAGGGGAAGGTAGTGGGCTGGTTGTCACACCAAAAGAAAAAGAAACGTCACGTCGTGCTACGCTCAGTTATGGTTATGGTTTGGAAGCAACTCTAGCGCAGGTTGCGCAGGCTTATTCAGCGCTGGCGGCAGGCGGTGTGATGCACCCATTGACCCTCACTAAAGATGACAAGCTACAGCCAAGCAAGCGTATCATGGCACACGAGCAAGCGATGTCTATCGTACAAATGATGGAAAGTGTCACCGAACCGGGTGGTACGGCTAAAGGTGCTGCGATTGATGGTTATCGCGTCGCTGGTAAAACAGGGACATCGCGCCGTGTTAATCCAAAAGGTGGCTACTATACGGATCAATACCGTAACGTTTTTGCTGGTATTGCGCCCGCATCTAACCCAAGATTAGTAGGTGTGATGCTCATCGAAGACCCACGTGTTCAGATTTATGCTGGTTTAACAGTCGCGCCAGTCTTTCATAATGTCATGAAAGAGGCGCTGCGTTTATACAATGTACCCTTAGATAAACCGTTAAAAACGATCGCTCAGTAGTCGTAGAGGTCTTTTTTTTAATACTTAGTTTTTAACTATTTGATGTGTTTTAACCGTATAGGATTTGCCAATGACCCTGTCACCCTCGTCGCCAAGCATTACCCCAGTCACCTTGCAGCAGCTGACTGAATCTAGTAGTAGCAATAGCAGGCATGGTGTAGGTATAGAGCAGGCATTGCAAAAACTATCGACTCAGACGACATTGATTGGAGCGGATTCAAAACCAATGAATTCGTTTCTTGATATTCCATTCCTGCAGTTTCGTTTAGACAGTCGTCAGCTAGAGCCGAACGATGTGTTTGTGTTATTAAAAAGCCACATACCAAACTGTCAAAAAAGTCGCGACTACCTCTATCAAGCCGCTGAAAATGCGGCTTTTATCCTATCAGAAATAGATCCTACGGCTTTGCTTAACACGACTAGTGTATCAAATCATGCCGATATCACTTTATCGAATGATAGTACTGCTAAAGCACAGCGGCAATTAGCAGCACTGCCTTGCCCTGTTTTATACGTGCCCAATATTCGTGATTTTTTAGGAACGCTCATTCAAGCACGTTTGCAATATCAGCAGCCCGTGACCTTGCCAACGGTGGTCGCGGTGACGGGCACCAATGGCAAAACCACCATCAGTCAATTGGTGGCGCAACTGACGCAGCTGACAGGTATGAGCAGCGCGGTCATGGGCACAGCAGGTAATGGTAGGCTTGGCGCTTTGGTGCAAGCCAGCCATACCACGGGTGATGCCTTAGCAGTTCAGCAGTTTTTATATCAAATGGGTTCAGAGAATGCTGAATTATTGGCATTGGAAGCCAGCTCACATGGTTTAGATCAGCAGCGTTTACAAGGTATGCCAGTGTCGGTGGCGATTTATACCAATTTAAGCCGTGACCACTTAGACTATCATGCCGATATGGCAGAGTATGCAGCAACAAAAGCTAAACTGTTTGATAAAGCGCATTTTCCAGATTTAACCCATGCCATTATCAATATCGATGATGAATATGCCCAGATTATGCTCGACACCGCACATGCCAGTGATTTAACGGTCTGGACGTATAGTTTAGAATCATCAAAATCTGCGACCTTTGTTGCGGCTGAAATCAAACCAAGCTTAAAAGGTGTCGAGATTACGCTACGTACTGATTTAGGCGATGGCGAAGTTAATCATTTAGGTATCGTCAGCCCATTACTCGGGCGCTTTAATGTTGCCAATTTGCTTGCCGCAATGGCATCTGCCGTCGCTTTAGGCATTAGCCTTGAGCGTTTTACTGCAGTGGTGCCGCAGCTACAAGGTGCGGTTGGACGTATGCAGCGTGTGCCGTCTAATGATGGTTGCTTTATCGTTGATTATGCACATACGCCAGATGCTTTAAGCCAAGTGCTTGCCAGCCTAAAGACCCATTGTAAAGGTCAACTATGGGCAGTGTTTGGTTGTGGTGGCGACCGTGATGCGGGCAAACGTCCTTTGATGGCGCAAGCAGGCTTGGCAGGCGCGGATAAAGTCGTATTAACGGCAGACAATCCACGTACCGAAGATCCCAATGTCATTTTGCAAGATATGCAAGCGGGCATGACGAGTGAGCAATATCAGCGTACCCATATCGAACCTGCGCGCCAAGCAGCGATTGAGTATGCGGTCAATCAAGCAGCGCCTGATGATATCGTCGTGATCGCTGGCAAGGGTCATGAAACCTATCAAGAAATTAACCATGTTCGTTATGATTTTGACGACAGTGTTATTTTGCAAAACGCCTTAAAACAAGCAGGGCGTGTATAGCATTTATAAATAAATAATAGCGCTTACAGTCAGTTTTTCATGCTATCTAAAAAGTATTAGGGCGTGTCCTCATTTTAAAATGGTAATAAAAATGAGATAAATTACCGTCAAACAAGGAAAGTAGCGCAAATAATATCGAGATATTAATAAGCTAGTTGACGATGTTTGGCAAAATTTAGCCATTTTTAGTCCATTTATATAATAATCGATTAAATTGAAGACACGCCCTAGTCGTTAACTATAAAAAATAAATAAGTAGTCATCATATATATAAGGTAATCATTATGACAGCCGACAACGATAACAGCATTCAGTCGCAAGGGCTGTATGTTTGGCAAGCAGACAATCTGCTCGCGGCAACCGCAGCACTCAATGGGCATTGGCAGCTGAGTGAGGGGCAATCCGACTCAGAAAACACTTCAGTAAATGATGTCATGAGCACTCGTATCGCCACCGATACCCGTACGATAAAACCTGGTGATATATTTTTAGCGTTAACGGGTGATAATTTTGATGGTCACGATTATATCGATACTGCCATCGCGCAAGGTGCGGTTGCGGCTATCGTCGCTCGCCCTATTGCTACGGCTGATGCAAATAGCATTCCGCAGTTAGTGGTGAGCGATACCCGTTTGGCGCTAGGACAATTGGCTGCGTATCGTCGTCAACAGCATCAAAATTTAACCGTCATTGCTATTACTGGCTCTAGCGGCAAGACCACCTGTAAAGAGATGCTGGGTAGTATCTTTGGCAGACTAGCACCGACATTGATTACCCGTGGTAACCTAAATAATGACTTGGGTGTGCCGATGATGTTGCTCGAATTATCCGACCACCATCGTTATGCCATTCTAGAGCTTGGCGCAAACCATATTGGCGAAATTGCTTATACTACCGAGATTGTAAAGCCAGATGTCGCGTGTATTTTAAACATTGGTACGGCGCATTTGGGTGAGTTTGGTAGCCGTGAAGGGATTTGCCAAACCAAGGCTGAGATTTACCATACCTTGAATGACAGTCAATTTGCGATCGTTCCTGATAAAGATGATTTTACCAATCAATTACGCCGTATCGCTGAAAAATATACGTCACACGTGATTGGCTTTGGTAATACTGATGTCAGTGCCAGCCATTTAGATGTCGAGCCTGAGCGCAGTGAATTTAAGCTGCATATCGGCAATCAAGTCCATGATATCAACTTGCCACTAGCGGGCGAGCACAATGTCAATAATGCTTTAGCCGCTGCTGCTTGTGCCCATGCACTAAATATCGATGTTAGTGATATCGTTGTCGGGCTTGAAAATGCACGTCCTGCTAAGGGGCGCTTGAACAGTCAGCTGTTAGGCATGCATCGACTGATTGATGATACTTATAATGCCAATCCGCATTCGGTGCGAGCGGCAGCAAAAGTATTGGCGGCGCAAACAGGCACGCAAGTCATGGTGCTGGGCGATATCGCAGAACTGGGAGAGGCGGCGGTCAGCGAGCATCAAAGCTTGGGTCGTACGATCGCGACAACGGGCATCAATGTGCTGCTGTGTGTTGGTGAATACGCGCCTTTTACCGTGGCGGGTGCACAAGAAGTTTCTGACATCAATGCCCATGCGTTTACCGATAAAGACAGTTTATTGGCGTATTTGAAGCCGTATTTGCAAGCGCAGCAGGCGCAGCCTTGTACGGTGCTGTTTAAAGGTTCTCGTTCCATGCAAATGGAAACCCTTATCAATGCGCTAATCGAGGAGTAGGCGGTGTTAGTTTGGTTGTTTGGCTGGCTTGGCCAGTATTACACGCCGTTTTCTGCGGTTTCTTCGTTGACGCTGCGAGCGTTACTCGCGGTCATTACCGCCCTCGCATTTAGCATGTTTTTTGGTGGGCCTGTCATTCGACGTCTGCGTGCATTGAAATATGGTCAAGCGATTCGCAATGATGGCCCGCAATCGCATTTGGCGAAAACTGGTACGCCGACCATGGGTGGAGTGCTGATTTTAAGTGCGATTGGTGTGTCCACCTTACTATGGGCGCGTTTGAATAATCCGTATGTCTGGATTTTGCTCATTGTCATGATTATCTTTGGCGCGGTCGGCTGGGCAGATGATTGGCTAAAAATTAAGTATAAAGATCCCAAAGGCTTAATTGCTCGCAAGAAATATTTTTGGCTCTCTATGGGTGCTTTGTTCGTCGGTGTGTCTTTGTATTATATCGCTACCTTGCAGCCAGATATCGCGACCACGCGTGAGATGCAGGATTTGCTGCTACCGATTTTTAAAGATTGGATGATTCCTTTTTCGGCAGTGCCATTTGGTATTGGCTTTATTATCTTTACCTACTTTGTGATTAATGGTGCTTCTAACGCCGTCAACTTAACCGATGGCTTGGATGGTTTAGCTATTTTGCCCGTGGTCTTGGTCGCGGCAGGTTTGGGCGCAATGGCTTATGTATCAGGTGATGTACGCTTTGCTGATTACTTGCATGTGCCTTATATTGCCTATAACTCCGAGGTTCTCATTGTCTGTGGTTCGATGATTGGTGCAGGGCTTGGTTTCTTATGGTTCAATGCCCATCCAGCCCAAGTATTTATGGGCGATGTGGGGGCGCTTGCTCTCGGGGCGATGCTTGGTACGATTGCCGTTATGACTCGTCAAGAGATTGCTTTTGCTATTATGGGTGGTCTATTTGTCGCCGAAGCGTTATCGGTCATGCTACAGGTTGGCTCGTATAAGCTGCGTAAAAAGCGCGTCTTTCGCATGGCACCATTGCATCATCACTTTGAAGAAATTGGCTGGAAAGAGACGCAAGTGGTGGCAAGGTTTTGGATTATTGCCATTATTCTCGTCATCCTTGGGCTCATGACCTTAAAACTGCGTTAACACAGCCATATCGCTCGAACATTAATATGAATATCATGTACGCAAAAGCCATCTCACTTTAGTTGAGGTGGCTTTTTTTGTTGCTAATAGTTTGGTTGCTGATAGTTTGTTTTTTGCATTTTCTTTCCTGCATTGTTTATCGCGCCTTTTATCACGCAGTAAGCCTGAATTTTGTTAAAATGGCAGCCATATTGCGATGACGTTGAGATACTTGTGAGCTTATTTATTTGTCCCCTTTGCCAATCACCATTACAGCCTGCCGCAGATACGTGGCGCTGCGATGGCAGCTTGCACCCAAAACAAACCGCTCATCCATTTGATGTGGCACGTCAGGGTTATATTAATTTACTGCCCGTACAACAAAAAAAATCCAAAGCACCGGGTGATAGCCAGCAATCAATCGAGGCGCGCAAACGGTTTTTAAACGCCGGACATTATCAGCCATTGCAGACGCTTATTTGCCAAAAAATGAGGGAATTGTTGGCGAAAAATGAGTCGGTCGCTGATTCAGCAATTGAGCCGATAACTAAAAAGGATAGCAAGACAATCAATTGGTTGGATATTGGCTGCGGTGAAGGTTATTACACGCAGGCAATGGCACAGACAGGCATGGATACGCTCATCGCCGCAGATATCAGTAAACCGGCTGTGGTAGAGCTTGCGAAAACGAGCAAAGCGGTGAGGCGTCTTTGGTATCAGCAAGTTAAAGACAGTATTACTAATGAGACAGCCAAGTCGGCAGTCATCTATCCGCTTGTTACCAGCGCTGCCCATTTGCCGTTACGCGCTCATAGCATAAAGGGTATTAGCAGTATTTTTAGCCCTATCTTGCCAGACGCGTTCAATGAGGTATTGACTGCAGACGGTTATTTAATCATTGCTAAGCCTGATATCGGGCATCTAGCGACGATGCGCGAAGCGTTATTTGATAACGTCCGCGAGCATGATTCGGATAAGTTTTTGCATGAATTGGCTCCATATTTCACGCTAATGGGTACGGAGCATGTCAGTACAGAGATGACGTTGTCAGCCGCTGATTTGGCTGATTTGATGACCATGACGCCTTATGCTTATCGTGCGCTTAATGAAAAAAGACAGGCGCTACTAGCAGCGGTCGAAACAGAATCCTTTACGACGCAAGCTAAGTTTGTCGTTTATATTTTGCAGAAGACAGCAGCTGAATAGAATGGCTTAAGGTCATTAGCTCGTTTAGATATGATCAATTGAATTGAGGACACGCACTAATAATGGGTTATAAGACAGGTCCCATCGTGGCGACAATGTTATTCCAGATTTTATAAGATAACGGCCAGTTCTCAACTTGCTCACGAGTGACCTCTTCAGAATCAGCGATATACTGGTATTGTCGCTCAACGATGGCCGCTGTGAGTGTTTTATCGCTAAACACAATGTTGTTTTCATAGTTTAAATCAAAGCTACGCAAGTCTAAATTGGTCGAGCCAATCAGACTGATTTCGCCATCGATGGTCAAGGTTTTTGCGTGTAATAAACCGGGTTTATATTCGTAAATATTGACCCCCGCTTCAAGCAGCTGCCAGTAATAACTGTGACTGGTAGCAGCCACGACTATTGAGTCGTTATTTTTTGGGAAAATCATGGTTACTTGTACACCGCGATAAGCGGTCGCACACAAAATGCTGACGAGCGAATAATCAGGCACAAAATAAGGCGTTGAGATAATCAGGGTTCGTTTTGCCTGACCAATTAAGACACCTAAAAATTGTGGCGTGGTACTGCGTCGTTGTGTAGGACCATCAGAAAAAACTTGTGCAGCAAAGCCATTTGGCGGTGATGTGACCGGTAAAGGTGGCGGTGATGTTATTGGTAAAGGCTCATCAGTTTCTGGCTGTGGGGATTTTTGTTGCTTTAGTTGTGGGTCAATAAAATAAGGAAAGCTGTCAAGCGGCGTATCAGGATTTTCAGTCAGCCAATCACTGGCAAACAACATCTGATTCTGTGCCACCACTGGTCCTTCGACCCGCAGCATAATGTCTACCCACGGCGCAAATTTTGGCTTTACACGAAACTCAGGATCGGCGCAGTTGCGACTGCCACAGTAGCCGATTTTGCCGTCAATAACCGTAATCTTGCGGTGATTTCGCAAGTCAATCCGGCTAAACATGAGTACCTTTAAAAGATTACTAATTGGTAGGGCAACACTGACTTGTACGCCAGCTTCTATCATTTCCTGCCATATCTTTGAGCCGACCATTTTTCGTGAGCCCATACCGTCAACCATTGCTCGGCATATGACGCCGCGCCTTGCCGCTCGTATGAGCGCTTGAGCAGTATCGATTCCCATACCATCGATTAGCCAAATATAATACAGCACATGAATATGATCGGTCGCTGCATCAAAGTCAGCAATCATACGTTTGCGCGTCTCAGCAGCGTCTGCCATTAGCTCTGCGTGATTGCCCACCGTTGTATGATAGCCAGTTGCATTGGCAGAGTAGGCAAAGGCCGCTTGGTATTCAGGTTTGATAGCCTCCGACAAAGCGATGTCATCACCAAGTACTTCGGGACTATGTGCGCTTAATTTATCGATGATCTCTTTACGTTTGCGCGTAAAATCGCGTCCTAGATGCACCTCACCAAACATCCAATAAATTACAACCCCCAGATAAGGCAAAATGAACAATATGACGAGCCAAGCAAGCCGAGCGGACGAGGTCAGATCATGGCGCGCAAGCACTCGCAAAGAGATCAGTATCAGTAGCATAAAATGAACAGTTAAAAAGATATCCAATAGCATAATGCGCTCCATTATTATTATTTTTATTTGCAGTATTTATCAGCGGTTCTTACTGATTATAACGCACTGTAAAATTACCACCGTTTTGATTGGTAAAAACAGCACTGCGGCAACGCTGTAGCTATGATACTTAGCAGTAAGCTTGTTTAAGCTGGTGAAATATACATCACCATCAATACTCTCCTAACAACCAACCACTGACAAAGGCAAAATACTCGCGAAACCAAGCGTTGTAACGAATGGATAAAGGTGTCGGACTGGCGACTGTGATCGGTTGTGTATAGCCCTGATGTCGCGCAATGCTGATCGCGCGAATGCTATGGAAATCACTGGTAACGATGGCGATAGGATCAGCGATAGATAGCCCTTTTGCTTCTAACAACGCTCGGCTATTAGCGAGGTTTTCTTCCGTACTGGTACTTTTACCTTCTTGTAAAATGCGTTCGAATGGCACGCCATGTGCCTCATGCAAATACGTGGCCATGATATCGGCTTCGCTACGTGTACGCTGAAAACCAACGCCACCACTGGTTATCACCAAAGCATCTGGTTGTGTCTCGATAAGGGGCACGGCGGTGTCCAAGCGCTTGGCGAGCGTCGGTGTCGGCTTACCTGCAACCGTGCCTGAGCCTAATATAATAATCGCTGCCACTGTCGGTGTAGGCTGCTGGCTAAGCGCAATCTGCTGTTGTAATGACCAAATAAATAGAGCGAAGCTCAACAACCAAAGTATAAATACAGCCCATAACCCATACCAAAGGCGGTTAAAGCCATAATGTTGGCTGCAAAACCTGCGTATTGTATGCCAAAACATCCCATGTATGACAAAAACCATGCCGACTAAAAAAGGTACAACCGAGCCGAAATTGACTTTACCGACGACCATCAATGCAGCGCAATCGATGATAAGTATGATGCCGATAACAGATAAGAGGCCACGAGTAACGGAAATTAAACCTTTAGTCATAGTGAAAGACGCTTTTATTCAAGTGAATGGAGTTTCTGATAGTGGCTTATAAAAGTAGGCGGTAATGAGGTATGTCTTAACCCATTTTCAACCTTTTTTTAACCTGTCTTTATAAAATATAGTGATTCTGGATATACTGAATGCACAATTCATGAAACGCTTGTGCTGGCGGTGAAATCGTTTTATTTGCCAATTTAAAAATACCAATTTGTCTGTCTAAGGCAGGTTCAAGTAAGTCGAGCCATACCAATTCTGGCTCATTCGACGGAAAGGCGAGCTTGGGTAGGGTGGTGATGCCAAGATCATTGCGTAATAATGAAAATAAGGAAGTAATATTCTCGACCGTGTAACGCGCATTACGGTTGAGCACCTCGGCGGGTGTGTTTTCGAGCAGTCGACAAGTGCCATTATAAATAAAAGGCTGGGTCATCAGTTGTTGCCATTTAAGCCCTATTTTTTGTTGGTTTCTTGACGGTTTTACTGGTTGATTTAACGAGTTACTTTTTAAGCAGACCACGCCAATCGGGTCAGATATGAGCAAGGTGAAATCTATATTTGATTGATCGATACTGGTGCAGTTGCCCAATGCCAAATCGATTTCACCTGCCAGTAAACGATTGGCCACACCGACAGAGTTATCATCTATTAGTACAATCTCGACATCAGGATATCTCTTGGAGTACTCAACCAACACACTAGGCAAGAGTTTTGTCACCAGTGATGGCACGCTTGCAATCCTTATTTTGCCTTTATCGCCAGCGGCTGCTCCTTTTAAATCATCCTTTAGCGCTTGATAAATCGTCATAAACTGCTCGATTTTGGGTAAACAAGTCTCTCCAAAAGGCGTGAGTGTTGCTTTATTTCCTCCTTCAAATAAGCGCTGACCCAGTATTTTTTCCAATTCCTTTATCGAGGCAGACAACGCCGCTTGCGAGCGATTGGCGCGATCCGCCGCCGCCCGAAAGCCACCTTCCTCTACCACGCATAAAAAGTGATGTAATTGCTGTAATTTCATACGCTTACTCCTCACCACTATTAATATATAAGATATCGTCTATGATAGATTAAATCTATCATATTCTAAATTTAATTAGTTAGATTTATCATTAGTACTTGGGTAGGATACCTCTATAGCAATCGCTGCCCAATCATTGATCAAAGGATATGACGACATGACGACTCATTCAACCAAACAAGCCATCAGAACCTCACTTTATGCGTCTAAAGCCCCTTTAGAGTGGGCGATCACTAGCAACGGTACGTTGTACACCGCGCAGATTCCTATCGATGAAAATGGTGATGTGGTTGCAGGTGGTATCGAAGCGCAAACCCGTCAAACGCTAGACAATCTCAAGCACACGCTAGAATGTGCCAATGTTGGCATGGATTCTGTGCTACAGGTCATGATCTATGTGACCGATCGCGACTATCTAAAAACGGTCAACCAAGTCTATGCCGAATACTTTGAAGCACCCTATCCAAATCGGGCAGCGCTCGTAATAGCAGGACTGGCTCGTGAAGAAATGCTGGTTGAGCTGGTCGTATATGCCGCTGTGCCTTAAACTCTGAATGTACTCTAGTCAATCAATCAAATACTGAATACTTTATCAAGGAAGCTCTTATGTCAGCTCACACCGCCAAACAGATATTGCAGCAAGACCCAACCAAATCACTTTATATCAATGGTGAATGGCAGGCGGGCGTAAATACCGTTGCCAATATTAACCCATCTGATATCACTGACACTATCGGTGAGTTCGCACAGGCCAGTGGCGATCAAGTCAAAGACGCTATTGCTGCTGCCCGTCACGCTCAACCAAAATGGGAAGCGACTCCTTTAGAAAAAAAACAGTCTATCCTACAAGCAATTGGCGATGAAATGATTGCTCGCTGTGATGAGCTGGGTACGCTGTTGTCTCTTGAAGAAGGCAAGCCGTTTGCGGAAGGTCGCGGCGAGATTTACCGCGCAGGTCAGTTTTTTCATTACTATGCGGCTGAAGTATTGCGCCAAATCGGTGATAACGCAGCCTCAGTACGCCCTGGTGTCAAGGTTGAAGTTACTCGAGAAGCAGTCGGTGTGGTCGCCATTATCTCACCTTGGAACTTTCCAACGGCCACTGCTGTGTGGAAGATCGCGCCAGCGCTAGCGTTTGGTAACACGGTCATTTGGAAGCCTGCGAATTTAACGCCAGCCAGTGCAGTGGCATTGGCCGAAATCATCCATCGTCAAGGCATGCCAGAAGGGACGTTTAACCTGTTACTGGGTGGCGGCTCGTCAGTCGGTGATGCACTCATCAATTCTACAGATATCGATGCCGTTAGTTTTACGGGTTCTGTACCAACAGGTCGCAAAGTCGCTGCTGCAACGGCACCGAACTTTATCCGTTGTCAGCTTGAGATGGGCAGCAAAAACGCCTTGGTTATCGCTGACGATGCCGATTTGCAAGTCGCTATCGATGCGGCAGTGGCTGGTGCGTTTGGTGGTTCGGGACAGAAATGTACCGCTTCTTCACGACTCATCGTGATGGACAGTATTCATGATGCTTTTGTCGAAGGTGTGGTCGCAAAAATGAAAACCTTAAAAGTCGGCCATGCGCTTGATGAAGGTATCTTTATGGGTCCTGTTGTCGATGACAAGCAGCTGGCATCAAACATGGACTGGATCGAAAAGGCCAAGCAATCAGGTGCCAATTTAGCCTTTGGTGGTGAGCGTTTAGAGATGCCGCATGACGGCTACTATATGTTGCCGACGCTATTTACCGAGACGGACAACAGCTGGGATATCAACCAAGAAGAGGTGTTTGCTCCGCTGGCTTGTGTCATGCGTGTCAAGGATTTGGACGAAGCGATTGCCATGACCAATGACACGCGCTTTGGTCTGACGGGCGGCATCATCACCCAAAGCTTGCGTAGCAGTGCGATGTTCAAAGAACAAGTGCAAGCAGGTTGCGTCATGGTCAATCTAGCGACTGCAGGTACGGACTATCATGTACCGTTTGGTGGTCGTAAACAGTCAAGCTTTGGCCCGCGTGAGCAAGGTCAATATGCCAAAGAGTTCTATACCATCGTCAAGACCGCTTATCAAAAAGCGTACTAGAACTATCTTAATAAGACTGCTCGCCGCTATCGAAGCGACACGGTGTGAAAAAGCACTTAATCGCCAACGATAGTGGCTACTGATAAAAGTATTAAAGGGAATTGATATGTACCAAGACCATATCGTCATTGACGGATTACAGTATAGCCATTGGGATCGTGACTACTTTAAGATGCTACAAGCCAGTGGTATCAATGCGGTACATGCCACCTTGGTCTATCACGAAGATGCCCGTCAGACCATGACCCGCTTTAGCGAGTGGCACACACGCTTTGAGCAAAATAGCGATCTTATCTTGCCAGTGTACTCAGTTGCTGATATCAAAATGGCAAAAGAGCAGGGCAAAGTTGGCATATTCTTTGGCGCGCAGAACTGCTCACCAATCGATGATGAAATCGGCTTAATCAGCGTGATGCGCCGCCTAGGTCTATTGATTATGCAGCTGACTTATAACAACCAGAGCTTACTAGCGACAGGGTGTTATGAGCAGAATGACAGCGGCATCACACGTTTTGGTCAGCAGGCGATTAAAGAGATGAACCGTGTCGGTATGATTATTGACATGTCACACAGCGCAGAACGTTCAACGCTTGAGGCGATAGAAGCATCATCGCGCCCGATATGTATCAGTCATGCCAATCCAACCACAGCACACGATGCCCTGCGTAATAAGTCAGATACGGTTATCAGTGCCTTGACCCAAGCAGGCGGGTTGTTAGGGTTTAGCTTATATCCGTTTCATTTACCAAATGGCAGCGACTGTACGCTTGATGACTTCTGTACCATGATTGCCAATTGTGCTGACAAATATGGCGTCGAGCATTTATCCATTGGTAGTGACTTGTGTCTCAATCAGCCGCAAGCAGTGCTTGAGTGGATGCGTAATGGGCGCTGGTCAAAAGCCATGGATTATGGTGAAGGCAATGCCAATAATTCAGGCTGGCCAGATACCTTGCCATGGTTTGCAGGCAAAGACGGTATGGAAAACATCTATAACGGTTTACTCAAACATGGTTTTAATGAGATTGACGCTGGAAAAGTCATCGGTCAAAACTGGTTTGATTTTCTTGAGAGTGGTTTAAAGCCTTTAGCTTAAAGGCTCATTCCTAAAGGATAATTCTAGCAAGTCATCGCTAAAAATCGTTATAAGACGACAGATGTTTTATAGCGCACAGCCATTTGAAATAGACAGTTTTGAAGTAAGTAGCTTTAAAATAAATAGCTTTAAAATAATATGGTGAGGTTATCTGGTTATAGCCTCATTGTTATACGTCTGATCTAAATAACGAAACGTTAGCATATGGAGCCACATCATGGCCGATTTAAAGGGACTTAACCAAGGTGAGCAAGGACGCTCAAACGCTGCCAATAGCACAGCGGATAAGGTCAGCGCTGTACCAGCTGCTGCCGATATTGATGCGTTGGGGCTAAAAAACCCTGCCTTTTGGTATAGTGGCGGGTTTATTACGATTTTTGTGCTCATGGCTATTTTTGCAGAAGCACAGTTAGCAACGATTGTGGATGTTGGTTTTAAATGGTCGGCCAATATCTTTGGCCCTTTTTGGCAAATTCTGCTTCTCGCTACTTTCGTCATCGCTTTAGCGGTTGGTGCAGGTCGCACGGGTCGTGTGATTTTGGGCAACTTACCAAAGCCTGAAATGGACAATTTCAAGTGGATGGCCATCCTGTTTTGTACATTGTTGGCTGGCGGTGGGGTTTTTTGGGCGGCGGCAGAACCTATTGCTCATTTCGTGTCAGCGCCTCCTTTATACGGTGAGTCACCAGACTTGCAACAACGAGCATTTAACGCCTTATCACAATCTTTTATGCATTGGGGATTTTTGGCGTGGTCGATTGTCGGTAGTTTGACCGCGATTGTGGTCATGCATTTGCATTATGACAAAGGTTTGCCGCTGAAACCTCGCACACTTCTTTATCCTATGTTTGGTGAGCGCGTACTTACTGGTCAAACGGGCGCGATTATCGATGCTTGCTGTATCGTCGCCGTGGCTGCGGGTACGATTGGCCCTATTGGTTTTTTGGGTCTACAGACCAGCTATGCACTGAATGAATTGTTTGGTATTCCTGATACTTTTGCCACCCAGCTTATCATTATCATATTCGCGATTGTGCTTTATACCTTATCAGCGATCAGTGGTCTTGCTCGAGGCATGCAATTGCTCAGCCGCTTCAATGTCATATTGGCAGTTGCGCTGATGGTCTTTATTTTGATATTTGGACCGACCAATTTTATCGTCAATGGTTATATTCAAGGTGTCGGCACGATGGTCGATAACTTTATTCCGATGGCCACTTTTCGCGGTGATGAAGGCTGGCTTGGCGGTTGGACGGTGTTCTTTTGGGGTTGGTTCTTGGGTTATGGCCCGATGATGGCGATATTTATTGCTCGTATCTCACGAGGTCGTACGATTCGTCAATTGATTACCACGGTTTGTATCATTGCGCCACTCGTTACTTGCTTTTGGTTCACCGTCGTTGGTGGTTCGGGTCTGGCGTTTGAGATTGCCAATCCGGGCAGTGTCAGTAGCGCGTTTGAAGGCTTTAACTTACCTGGTGCACTATTAGCAGTCACCCAGCAATTACCCTTTCCTTTAATTACCTCGATATTATTTCTAATTTTAACCACTGTTTTTATCGTCACGACAGGTGATTCGATGACCTATACCATCAGTGTGGTCATCAGTGGCGAGCGTGAGCCAAATGCCATGATTCGTACCTTTTGGGGCATCATGATGGGGGTAACAGCGATTGTTTTAATCTCGCTTGGTTCAGGTGGCGTGACAGCGTTGCAGTCTTTTATCGTGATTACCGCTGTGCCTGTCTCCTTTATCCTGCTGCCATCGCTATGGAACGGGCCACAAATTGCCCAGCAAATGGCGCGAGAGCAAGACTTGTATCGACCTAATCAGGTAGAGGTAAGACATAAAATTAGCGAAGAAAAACTCGCTAAGAAAAAGCTTACTCAAAAAACTGATTGACCACCAAACGGTCAAGGTCAAAACAACGATCCTCAAAACGGCTGAATACTTATTTACCAATAGATATCATCATTGAGATTATTAACAAAGCTGCTGGCTCAATATATTAGGTAAGGTAGTGAAATTATGAATATGATTCATGCAAATAATGAAAGTATTAACGTCAAGCCGCCTCAACTTAGTACTGAATTTCGTACTCGTGACGTGATTATGAATGCAGAAAGGTTGGGCGCGATGCACCAAACTCGCATTAGCTTTGTGCGCACGTTACTGCGTAAGATTGATAGAGAGCAATGGACGCTCAGTACCCATTTGTGGGATTTGGATGAGCAAGGCTATGGCACGGTTATTTATCGCCTCAATACCCCAGAGCATCTGTATCATCTGGTGGTATTTTGTAATGAGCTGGCTGATGAAGAGCGTAATGATAGGGTGATTGCCCAAAAATGGGATGTGACCTTTGGTTTGGTCTTTGGTGAGATAAGTGAGGAGCTACTGGGTAACCTACAAGCCAACGTACCGCTGCAAGAAGCAGGTCGAAACTCTAATATGGTGATGGTGCTGGCACGAGCAAATAAGAGCGTACGGGTCTTTGATCATATCGTTAGCTCGCTCGCCGTTGGTCAGCAACCAAATTTGGATATACTCGCGCAGGTGGGTTATATATTGCGTACCACGGCGGTCTATGGCAACGGTAAGTTTGGTATTTATGACTTCAAACCGTTAGATCACAGTGCAGATTTTGATCAATCGTTTCGAGCGCAGATGTGTGCAGTGTATTTGCTACGTGAGTTTAGTTTAGATTGGGTTGATTATTTGGCACAGCAAAAAGGTGGCAGCAACGCAGTCAAGCTGCATCCAGAGATTAAGCGTTATTTGGGAATTGGTAATGCCACCGGTCTGGGTATGGCGCCTTACTTGATCAATCATCCTTGCGTGGTTGATCAATGGCTGACCACCCGTGAGGAAGCATTGCAAGCGACATTGATATGTCAGATTGAGCCCAAAGAAACGGCACATTTTGCCAGCTTAATCAAACGAGCTATTCAGCATTTTGGCGAGATAGTCACCATCAATGAGCAGCAAATTAGACTCAATGAAACGGTCGTCGCGGAATTATCAGTATTACAAAACAATTTGATGACAACCATTAATCACTACACGATATGGGCAGAGTTCTTGCAAGCCTATCACCATCTAAGCCTTGAGAGCCAAGAGGTCATCGTTTCTTGCTTGATGGAGCTATATCCTGAGCGTGTTGATGCGTTTCAAGAGAAAATAAATGCCGATGAAACCTTGTCGCTACCGAAAGGCAAGGTGATTCAAGATTTGATTGATGTATTAGAGCTACATTATCAGTGGGCGATTAATATTGATTTTAGCCAGCCCGATAATAGCTATTGGTTTTGGTATCGTTCGGTGGATAAAGAAGAGCCAAGGATGGGCGTGCGCGGGCAAGAACCGGGTGCTGATCGTGAGCTTGCATTAGACATCGCACGGCAAGCAAATAAGCTTTATCTCGCGTTGAAACCCACCGATCCAAAGCAGCTCATTTCAGAGTTCATCTTAAATCAGCCAAAATATCGCTCGATTGCGCGCCGCGTTTGGACGATGGGAAATAAGCCACTGGGCGATATTCAGATGAATGTCTTGCATAAAACTGCATTACCCATGCACCTGTTACGGTGTAAATTATCGATGTTTGGTGCCACCAAGTTCGATCCCAGATCAGATCGCTGGGTGCGGATAACCTTGTTTCAAGGTGCGCCTTTGTTTGCAGAAGTGCATAGTGATGAATGGCTGTTTCCCTTATTACCCGATTTATCGAAAGAGCAGGGAGGTTTGACTCATGATCGTATCGCATAATGAAATTGTGACGATAGTACACAAAGCCTTTACTGGGATGCACCGTGAAGTAGGCGAAGCGGATGTGATTGCTACTATGGTCGCTGAGCTACAGATGGCGGGCTTGGACGGTATCAGACACTTTAATAATGCCAGTCCGTATATTTTAACCGAGCACGATACGCCAATCGATATCGTCTATCAAGAAGACGGCGCTATTCGTTTAGATTTGCATGGTAGCAGCTTGGCTTGTCACTTGCCGACTATCATTGACTATGCTCTGGAAAAAATGGGTGATTTGGCGCATTTTCATATTTATTTACAGAACTGTCATAACCGCTGGTTGGCTTATAGTGAGCTGGTGGGGCTGGCTGCCAAAGGCTTTGCTTGTTTGGCTAAATGGGACAATGGCTCTGTGCCCAAGCATACATTATTTACGTTAAATCAAGGTTTTGTGTATCCTGATTTATACTTTTTTGACCAAGCACAAGCCAATTATAATACCAATGACATGGTCATTGAAATTGCGACCCAAAATTTTGATATTGAACAGGACATACAGCATTTCAATCATAAAATATCGACAGATGAGCTATTTGAAACCCATCAGCGCGCATGGAAAGAAGGTATCTATGTCGACGATGAACAGTGGGTGATACTCAAAAAAACGGCTGCGGCGATGTTGGTAGAAAATAGCGAAACATCAAGTAAAGGTGCGGGAGGGGCGTAAGCGAGAGGAATGTAATAAATAAAAGGTTACAAAATGACATAGGCAAATAGATTAAGCCAAAAAGAGGTTTGTAATTAAAAATTTCAGAAAGTATTTTGGATTAAAAGGTATTTCGGAGTTGTTTGAACAGATGGGAAAAGCTAGAGGCTTTGATTAAGCAGAATAAGATTGGCGGTGAAGGAGGGATTCGAACCCTCGATACGCTATTAACGCATACACACTTTCCAGGCGTGCGGTTTCAGCCACTCACCCACTTCACCGTTTTTAGACGGCTTAGTATAGCGGATACTGTCTAGAATGTCACGACTTGCACCTTATCTTTCTTTCTTTCTTTCTTTACAAACGCCTGCTACGATAGCGTATACGTAATGACAAGCATAGATGGTTGAAAGTTGAATGATAAGTTTCGGTAGGCTCAATGCCCGTTTGAAAAACAGTATTACAATGACCGTGATGGCGGTGGTCGTAAGTATAACTTCAGCGCATGCTGATGACTTTACCCAGTGTAGCGAGTCCTTTTATGGCAGTGTCTATCCTGAGTTTATTAATACCAAGCTAAGCAACAAAACCCAAGCTTTATGCATGGATGGTTTTGCCGTTATGTATTCTGGCGTGTCACGTACACCGCTTTGGTCGGCAGAATATTTGGATCGCAAGCGTTTACAACAAGCAAAAGAAATCGATCGTGAAGACAGCTTTCATGAAGAAAGTAGGTTACCAAAATCCGCACGCGCCTCATTGTCCGACTATTCAGGCTCTGGCTATGATCGCGGGCATTTAGCGCCCAATGCCGATATGGCGAATCGCAGTCAACAATATGATAGCTTTAGCCTTGCCAATATCGCCCCGCAGTCACCGCGCAACAATCGCTATATCTGGCGTAATATCGAATCAGCCACTCGCTATTTGACCCAGCAATATGGAGAGGTTTATAGCATTACAGGAGTAGCCTTTACTGGCAAAACAACCAAGCAACTGGCAGATCGTGTACTGGTGCCCAGTCATTTTTTTAAAGCCGTCTACATACCAGCGATTAATCAAGCAGGGGTCTATTATGCACCCAATGATGAGTCAGAGCGCATAGAGGTTATTAGTGTTGATGAACTCTCGACCAGGATTGGTATCGATGTGTTGCCCGTCTTGGATGCCAAAACTAAAACACAGGCATTTGATCTGCCATTAAAGGCGGGTGAAAGCTCCGAGTTGCCCGATGAGCCAACAGAAGAGCCGGCTTGGGTGCTGTTTGTTTGGGCGATTCTTGAGTGGGTAATCGCCCAATTGCAAGCATAATGCCTTTATGACACGAGTCTATATATAATAAAAGGTACAAAAAATCCAAAAATTACGCAAGATATTGTTAATAAAAAGGAGAATCAAATGATTGATCCATTTGCCAATGACCACCAAAGCATGCAAATTGGTGAGCTTATCATCGAGAACCAAACAGATAAAATTATTATATATGGCGATATTGATTTGACTCTTGATGCTACTGGATATGAGCAAGCACAACAGTTACATGAACTAACAAGCAAGATTCTTCACGCATTTGAAAATAATTCCATTTACAATAATAGTCAGCATAAGTCAAAAGAAAAAGATGACCGGTTGGATAAAAATATTGACAATCCTTTTTTGTAACTATTTGATATAGTTCAATTTTTATAGAAATAATAAACTATAAAAAAATTACTAGGCAAAAGCTTAAAATTGCTTATAATGAGTCAAGACATCGCTTATGTCGTATAAAATTTTGATGAGCAGTTTTTTTAGATGCGCTAACCACTCCCAAAGAGTAGAAAGTCGCATGGCTGTTAATAGGGATTTTAGCGAAGGATAAGCCTAGGAGATCAGAAACATAACGTTTCGAGTAATCATTGTATGAAGGGAATCAGTCTATGAAATTATTTACCAAAACCACTCTAGCTGTTGCAGGTATCAGTTTAGCAAGCATGGCATTCGCCGCTGATCCTTTGGCCAATACCACGTGGCAGACATTTGATGAAGGTAAGCCAAAAGGTACCGTAAAGATTACTGAGTCAAACGGTGTACTAACAGGTACGCTTATCGCTACCAACTCAGCCAAAGGCAAAAAGCACGTTGGTACGACCATTATTAAAGGTTTAAAGTCTGATGGTGGTGGCAAATATAGTGGTGGTACGATCACTGATCCTGAAAAAGGCAAAGACTATCGTATGACCGCAAACTTGAGTGGCAACACCTTAAATCTAAAAGGTTATATCGGTCCATTCTCACGCAGTCAAACGTGGAAAAAGAAATAAACCTATCTTTTATTTTTAATATTAGACCTAATATTTATAAATAAAAATCCCGCAATACCTTTTGGTAATGCGGGATTTTTAGTACATATATTTTAATATTGGCTTCAGAGCTTATCTCACAAATTCTGGATATGCTTCCATACCACACTCTGCTATATCCGCACCTTCATACTCATCTTCTTCAGAGATACGCAGACCAATCACTAATTTGATAACCGCCCAAGTGATTAAGCTGGCGATGAATACCCAAGTAAAGATAGTGGCTGCACCAGCAATCTGACCTACGAACGATGCTGCCGGATTGGTAATTGGTACGATAAGTAGACCGAACAGACCGACTACACCATGAACTGAGATAGCACCCACTGGATCATCTATTTTTATTTTATCCAATGCTAAGATAGATAGCACAACGATAACGCCAGCGATCAAACCAAACAGTGTTGCTTGTAATGCAGATGGGGTTGAGGGTTCTGCTGTGATAGCGACTAATCCTGCGAGTGCACCATTTAAGAGCATGGTTAAGTCAGCTTTGCCAAAGATGATGCGTGCTATTATTAAAGCACCAATTGCACCGCCTGCCGCTGCTGCATTGGTATTCAAAAACACCATAGCAACCGAGTTAGCACTGGCAATATCACCCAGTTTTAGCACCGAGCCGCCATTGAAACCGAACCAACCCATCCAGAGAATAAGTGTTCCAAGCGCTGCCAGTGGTAAGTTAGCACCTGGAATGGCGCGTATTTCACCATTAGGGCCATACTTGCCTTTACGTGCACCTAATAATAATACCCCTGCTAATGCAGCCGCAGCACCCGCCATATGGACGATACCAGAACCTGCAAAATCAGAAAAACCCATGTCGCCTAAATTGAACATACCAAATACATCATTGCCACCCCACGTCCAGCTACCCTCTAATGGATAAATGACACCAGTCATCACCACAGCAAATAATAAGAACGACCACAGCTTCATGCGCTCAGCTACCGCTCCTGAAACGATCGACATACAGGTTGCAACAAATACCACTTGGAAGAAAAAATCAGACGCAGCGGAGTAAACAGAATCACCGTCAAAGCCGTTTTCAGCGGAGGCTGCTAGGGCATCTGCTACCAGCGTTTCATTACCCGCGATACCGCTCAAGAATAAGTTGCCACCATACATAATGGCATAGCCGCATATCATGTACATGGTACAAGCGGTGGCAAAAAGTGCGATATTTTTGGTTAAAATCTCAACGGTGTTTTTTGAGCGGACGAGTCCAGCTTCTAACATGGTGAAGCCTGCTGCCATCCACATGACGAGCGCCCCGCACATTAAAAAGTAAAACGTATCAAGTGCGTACTGGAGCTCGAAGATTTGATTTTGCATGTTAATTCCCCCTTGAATTGATGCAATACAGCTATCGGTATGATCTATAAATCTGTGTCTATATGGCCTTGCGCGTTAGATAGCGTCAGGGCCTGTCTCGCCCGTACGAATACGAATAACTTGCTCGAGTGCAGTGACAAAGATTTTGCCGTCACCAATCTTGCCCGTGCTAGCGATGCGAGTGATGGCTTCGATAGCAGGTTCGACCATCTCATCAATAACAGCCACTTCGACTTTTACTTTAGGTAAGAAGTCCACCACGTATTCTGCGCCGCGATAGAGTTCTGTGTGACCTTTTTGGCGACCGAAACCTTTGACTTCAGTAACAGTGACACCTTTAACACCGATGTCAGAAAGCGCTTCACGTACATCATCGAGCTTAAACGGTTTTAAGATCGCAGTGATTAGCTTCATAAAATATTCCTTATTTGTGTGATGCCGCAGGTTGATCGAAGCATTGTGGTGCATCGTATCGCTGCCATGCTTACTATTAGTCATTCAAGAACTGTGCCAATTTACTCAAGGGGGATAGGTAAGATTGGATTTGTTTGTTCAAAAACAGCCATAGTTATGGCAAAAAATACTGGTTATGCTGCAATGGTATAAACCATCGTTATGAGCATAGAGAATGCGAATTAACCTTTAGCGTTGAACTGACGAAAACTTTATTATAACCAACTTTTTAGGTGCTTGGGGAGACCATCCAACTATTTCCTGTGATGATTTGCTAACCTAGTTTGGTATATGAAACGAATCACTTGAGGATAAAGTAGAGAAAATTGTGTGATACGGTAAGCGGCAGAGCTTAACATGGATGTATAGGCTCTGCGCTCAAAGAGAGAGGAGTGGCTGTGTAGATCGGCTAAAGCCTATACCTTTGGGAAGAGTAGGTAGGGGGTTTTGGTGCTACCGAGCAGCTTTTTTGTGTCGCTACCTTTTAGAAGTTCACGCAGACGAGATTGGCCAAAGGCACCGGTCATCAGCATACCGATATCATTCTCATTTTGATAATAATTCAAAGCCGAAGTGACATCACGGCAGTCCAGCAAGGCTTTTTTAGACTTGATGCCTGCTTGTTTGAGCCGGGCATAAGCTTCGCGTAGCGCATCGCAATTTTCAGAGTTTTCTTTACCGACCATCACGATATGAACGGTTAATGCGCGCACCAGTGAGGTTTTGCAGAGCCAATTGAGCAATTTATGTGAAGTAGGACTGTTGTCAAAAGCAAATAACGCGGTCGTAGGGGGCAAAAATGGTGCATGAGTCACCAAAATGGGGCAGTGGCTGACTCTAATTAACTGGCTCAATGTCGATTTGCAGGTGACATTGTGACCTATAACGATCAATTGTGCTTTGTCATCGACGTAATCGATACTTTCATTGAGGTGTTCATGGCGATGCAGGGTATAGGTTTTTAGTTTTTGTCGCTGCTGCTCGCAATAGGTGGTGGCTTGATGGAGCAAAAGCTTGCCTTGGGCTTTTAGCTCACAATTACTCAAGTGCTCCTTGGTGGTGAATTGCTCAAGCAGCATGTTTTCATCATCGATATTTAGGCAGCCTGAATAATTCACCGCCGCTTTTTGCTGCAAGCTCGGTACAGAATGCAACAGTCCAACAGGTGCTTGTAGACGAGTCGCGGCCCACATGCTGGCTTCTAACACTGCTTGCACGTGGTCTGGGCAGTCCAAGCAGGCAATCACACTATCTGGTTTCAAATTACTCATAAGACCACCACATTATTCCAATATTAAAAAGACAGAATAAAAAGACAGCTGCTTAGCTCAAGGGTGGGGCGATAATGCTTATGCCCAACCCTTTGCACCAATGCAGCTGTTTATTCAACTGTTTATTTATGAGCGGTTAATCAATATTAGCTCAATAAATAGACGTGGCTTTGTTTAATCCAATAAGCCAATATCTCGGCGATCGTGGATAGAGAAGCGATCAATCAGTGTTCGGCTCGCATTATTGAGTCCCACCACTTTGACATCAATGCCCTCACGTTGCAAGCGCATGACCAGTTTGTCCAAGGTGTCTACGGCACTGACATCCCAAAAATGCGCTTGGCTGACATCAATTTGAATACTGTCCAAAGCTTCTTTGGTATCGAAGCTGTTTAAGAACTGAGTCGTAGAAGCAAAGAATACTTGTCCTTGCACATAATAATAACGGGTATTAGTACTCTCATCATATTCGCTAAATACCGTTAAGAATTGACCAATTTTATTGGCAAACGCCAGCGCTGATAGCAGCACGCCCACGCCCACGCCATAAGCTAGGTTGTGCGTAAATACTGTGGTCAAAACAGTCGCTAGCATGACAATATTAAATGACATCGGATGCGTTTTAAATTCGCGAATAGACTGCCAGTTAAAAGTACCAATGGAGACCATAATCATCACAGCGACCAGTGCCGCCATTGGAATTTGACTGACCCATTCACTTAAAAACACTACCATAATGAGCAGTACGATACCTGCCATCAAAGTGGACAGACGCGTACGTCCGCCAGATTTGACGTTGATCATAGATTGACCAATCATGGCACAGCCTGCCATGCCACCGAAGAAACCTGATACGACGTTGGCAATCCCTTGACCGCGACACTCGCGGTTTTTATCGCTTGGCGTATCTGTCAAATCATCGACGATAGTCGCTGTCATCATCGATTCTAATAAACCAACGATGGCAAGTGCGATAGAGTAAGGCGCGATGATCAGTAAAGTATTTAGGTTTAATGGAATGTCAGGTAATAAGAACATCGGTAATGAATCAGGCAAATCGCCCATACTGCCGACATTACGAATATCAAGATTCATATACATGGCGACAGCGGTCAAACCAACGATACAGATCAGCGGTGACGGAATCACGCGACCGATTTTAGGAATCAGCGGAAACAAGTAGATAATCGCTAAGCCCGCCGCTGTCATGATATAAACCGTCATGCCAACGCGTTCAGTCATTGGGTTAAGCTCAGGTAGCTGGGCGGCAAAGATTAATATCGCGAGCGCATTGACGAAGCCAATGACTACCGAGCGCGACACAAAGCGCATCAAATTACCGAGCTTTAGAATACCCATTATAATCTGAATCCCACCGCACAATAAGGTGGCAGCTAGCAAATACTGCAAACCATGCTCGGCGACTAAGTCAACCATCACCAGTGCCATTGCCCCAGTTGCTGCCGAAATCATGCCTGGACGACCACCGACGAAACTGATCACGACCGCGATACAAAATGAGGCATACAAGCCGACTTTTGGATCAACACCCGCGATAATAGAAAAGGCAATGGCTTCAGGAATCAGCGCTAAGGCAACAACCAAACCGGATAAAACGTCGCCGCGAACATTGGAAAACCACTCGTCACGTAAGTTATCAATAAAAGATGTCATAAGTAAACTGCATAGGGTTAGAGGCAAAAAAGTAATCATTACTCATTCATAAAATGATCGCGTCGCTATAAAAGTAGCTATTCATCTTTCTTTTACGGCAACATGTGCTGTGTCATATTGCGGTATTGAGTTATTAAAGGTCAGTAATAAGTAGGTCTACTGATTTACTTACTGGTATCACTAATACGCTCACCAATAATTGATACGATGATAAATTCAGTGAGATTACCTAAAAAAATAGTTAAAATAAGGTGCTTAAAGCAGGGCGTTTATAAGAGCACCTACAATAACGAATAGCGTCAGCAATGATATGCTGCGGTAGAGGGTAATAAATAATCTATCAAATAAAAATAGCCGCTCGACATGACCCGTCTATAGTAGTAACTTTGCCAAACAGAAGTGACAATAGCGTGCTAACTGTGACAACATGCTAAACTAAAATGCTTGGGTAAATACCCAGTCACTTACAGATTAAGGCAACTATTATAGCATTAGCCACTTAATATAAAAACAGGCGCATAATAGCACATCGTCATAAAAAACCAGTACCGAAATCTGAACGATACCGTTATGATGCGTCTCATCTTGACGGCATCATTTTGCTTCTTTATATACTAGTTTTGTTTGATGCCATTTTGCTCGTCCAATAGAAGGAATAAATATGACCACCAACGCTGCAACAGACGCCTTACTTCATAAAGGCAGTGGTCTACAAGTCGTGGTCGGTTTGGGACAATCTGGATTATCAGTTGCGTGCTATTTGGCCAATCAAGGCTATCAGGTTGCTGTCACTGATGCTCAGGCGACACCTAGCTTAGCAGATCAACTGCCCGCTGAGATTAGTATTCGCCAATTTGGGGCGATTGACGCCGAGCTCTTGCAGCAAGCGGCACGTATTATTATAAGCCCCGGTATCTCACTTGCTACCGAAGCCGTCGCCGCTGCCCGCCAAGCGAATATTCCCGTGGTTAGTGACATTCAGCTATTTTGTGAGGCTTGTACCGTACCGATAGTGGCGATTACTGGCTCTAATGCTAAGAGCACCGTGACCACTTTGGTCGGGCAAATGGCCGCGGATGCTGGTGTCAATGTCGGTGTCGGCGGTAATATTGGCGTGCCAGCGCTGACCTTGCTTGATAATACTGATATGGAACTGGCGGTACTTGAGCTGTCGAGTTTTCAGTTAGAGACGGTGACCAATTTGGGCGCGCAAGTGGCGACGGTTCTAAATATGTCACCTGACCATCTAGATCGCCACGGTGATATGCTGGGCTATCATCAAGCCAAGCATCGTATCTTTCAGGGTGCTAAGTCCGTGGTTATCAATCGCGAAGACGCATTGACGCGCCCGCTCGTGGCTGATAATTTGCCCAGAGTGAGTACCGGTATACATGCTCCTGATAAAGGTCAATATGGTCTTATTACTACTCCTGAAGGCCAGATTTATCTTGCCCACGGTACAGAAAAACTACTGTCGGCAGATAAACTGTTGATTAAAGGTCGTCATAATCTGCTCAATGCACAGGCAGCCTTAGCGTTAGGCGAACTTGCTGGTTTGCCATTAGGCAGTATGTTGAATACCTTACAGCAGTTCACTGGACTTGAGCATCGTTGCCAGTATGTGGCAAATGCTGCAGACATTGACTATTTCAATGATTCAAAAGGCACCAATATCGGCTCAACGATGGCAGCTATCGAAGGGCTGGGCGCAGTCTATGCGCCAAAGGACGGTAAACTACTATTGATTTTGGGTGGACAAGGTAAGGCTCAACAGTTTGGTGAATTGACGCCGTTTATCAATCAGTATGTTAGCCAAGTACTATTCATTGGTGAAGATGCGCCGCTGATCGAACAGCATCTGCGAGCAGCTAAGATAAGCGCCGATGTGGCGTTACATCAATGCCAAACTTTAGAAAATGCCTTTACAACCATTCAACAAGTCACGACAAGCAGCCTATCGCAAGTGCAAGCGGTGCTATTGTCACCTGCTTGTGCCAGCTTTGATCAATATAGTGGCTACGCAGCTCGCGGTGAGCATTTCAGTCAGTTGGTTGGTCAATTAGCAACTGAGTCGTCAGATATGATGACTGCGGAATAAAAGGTTTGGTGATTTAAGCCTTTGCATGATAAGTGCTTAGCGAATCTCAGCATTTAATAAAGAACTCATGTATTTAATAAAGAAGAAGAGCAATGCAATAGGATTGCCCTGAATTGACTTTTACGACGCGCGCGCATTTTCTGTATAAATGATTGTTTTGCTTATAGATTGCTGCTACTGTCAATCATAGCCAGTCAGCAACATGAATGGTCAGCTTATTTGCTTAGTAATCTGTCTGGTACTGTCTATTTTCTATTTTTTAAACGGTGGCGTTTAATAGACGCCGTGTTTTTTCGTTCGTTAGTGTATATAAAATTATGGCGCTCTCTTCTCTTTTTCGTTCCTCGTCCCAACCGAAGCAAGCATCTGGCTCAGATGGTATTCTTTCTATGCCGTCAGCACGCGCCATTCTCCTATCGAGTGTTGGCTGTATGTTGGTGCTCAGTTTATTGATGGTGGCTTCCGCATCTATTCCTTTTGCGCTCAGTCGCGGCATGACAGAGCTGCACTTTTTCAAAAACCAGCTGCTGTATATGATGATCGGTTTGACGGTCGCTACGGTTTCTTATTACAGCGTGTCTCTGCGAACACTATATAAGACTGAAACCCAATTTATCTTATTGGGTATCACTGGCATGCTGCTAGTGGCAACCCTATTTAGTACGCCTATTAACGGCTCCAAGCGTTGGCTGAACCTAGGGGTATTTAATTTTCAGGTGGCAGAGTTGGCCAAGTTGGTGATGATTGTCTTTGTCTCTGATTTTGTGGTGCGTCGCTCTTTTGAAGTTCGTAACGGCTTAGACGGTTTTTTACGGATTATGTTGGTGGTGGCACTCATCACCATGCTGCTATTGTCACAGCCAGATTTTGGTTCTTTTGTCGTTATTTTAGGTACCATCTTTGCAATTTTTTATATTGCTGGTGCGCCTTACAAGCACTTTTTAGCACTGGGCGCGGCTGCCATCGGTGGTGCGGTATTGATGGTGACGACAGCGCAGTACCGATTGGTACGTGTGATGTCATTTATGGATCCGTTTGATGATGTGCAAGACACGGATTATCAGCTGGCACGCAGTTTGATTGCCTTTGGTCGTGGACAATTTACAGGCGTTGGTTATGGTGAGAGCGTACAGAAACTGTCGCATTTGCCTGAGGCACATACTGATTTTCTACTAGCCATTACAGGGGAAGAGTTAGGCTTTGTTGGGGTTACTATGGTACTGGTGCTCGAAGCGCTGATTATCGGTAGCGCGATGCGTATCAGTTATAACGCGCTCAAACGTCGGCAGATGCGTATGAGTTATACCGCCTTTGGTATCGGTGTGGTGTTCATAGCACAAACAATTATCAATGCGGCGATGAATATGGGCGCGATTCCAACCAAAGGATTGACCATGCCATTCTTCAGTTATGGCGGCTCTTCGATGTTGATTAGTTTGGTGATGGTTGCATTATTGCTAAAAATTTATAAAGAAAGCCCTGAAATCGAAAAAAGCCAATGCCGTTATTATTGATAGGTTGAGCATTAGTGATAGGCTCGATGCATCATGACTGGCATTATCCAAAGAAGCGTCGCTAAATAGTGGCGCTTTTTGCTAGCTGATTCTTATTCATTGGGCATATTTAACTGTTGCTTGCCTTGTATCGGCGTACTGTCCCATTGAGCAATGGCTTGCTTTAACATACGAGTAGGTGTGTCTCTATCAACGGCTGGTTGCTGTAATAGTTGTAAAGCATCGGCGATAAGTTTACTTGGATCTCGTGTATCAATGGGTTGTGCTAGGTTTTGCTTGGAGAGTTTTTGTCCATCAGCATGACATATCAGTGGCAAGTGATACCAGTGATCGATGGCAGGTAAGCGTGCGGCATCCATGATGCTGATTTGCGCTGTCGTCATGGGTAGGATATCTAGACCGCGCATAATATGTGTCACTTGTTGCAGTCCATCATCAAGGCTGGCAGCCAAAATATAATTGATCATACCATCTTGGCGACGCACCACCATATCACCCAATGTCTGCTGAGGATTATCCCACTGCAATCCTTGAATACCATCGTTAAAACCAATCTTATAATTCGGTAGCTGTATGCGTAGCTTATGTTGCTCTCTATCAAGGTCAGCGCTGACACAGCAACGTGGATAACGTTTCCTGTTTGGTTGCAATGGGTTAGCATCATAAACTGGGCTCAGCTCTTCTTGCGCCCAGTATTGCTCTAAATCTTTACGCGAGCACTGACAACCATAAGTGAGCGGATGCAGGGCTGAGTGTAGATAATCATTATAAATATCAATACGCTCAGATTGATAAATGATATCACCGTCCCAGTACAATCCAAGCGCTTCCAAATCAATCAAGATTTGCTCAGTAAATTGCTGATCACAGCGTTCGGTATCAGTGTCTTCAATACGCAGTAGCCATTTACCACCAATGGATTTTATATGGCAAAAGCTGGCAAGCGCGGTCGTCAATGAGCCAAGATGCAGTTCACCAGTCGGTGAGGGAGCAAAACGACCAATCGGCTGTACTGGTATGATTGGAGTGGGCATAGGAATAAGGTTAGTTTTCAAAGTAGGAAATTATCGGTAAAAAAGGTAGAAGATAGAATAATAAATATATCCGTAAAAAGATATTTGTGAAATGAGTCTGTTTTGTTAGCAAATCAATATAAGCAAGCTTAAAGCTCTGCATCAGCCATGATTCATTGACTAAAAACCATCCAGCTAAAACGCAATAAGCGACCATGTTATGGTCGCTTATGCTTACATTCTACTATTGAGATGAATCGTAATTCGTTTAAGCGCCTTGATTTTGGCGTTCTTTAATCTCAGACAGGGTTTTACAATCGATACACTGGGTAGCTGTTGGGCGCGCTTCGAGACGACGCAGACCAATCTCTACGCCACAAGTTTCACAAAAACCATAATCATCATTTTCAATTTCTGACATAGATTTATCAATTTTGCGAATGAGCTTACGTTCACGGTCACGCGTACGCAATGCGAGGGCAAACTCTTCTTCTTGGGTGGCGCGATCATTGATATCTGGCATAGCACTGGACTCGTCTTGGATATAAGTCTTGGTGCGATCCGCTTCGCCAATCAGTTGGCTCTTCCAATCCAATAATATAGCCTTAAAGTGCTCTAACTGCGCATCAGACATGTACTCTTCGTCTTTGGCAGGCACATAAGGAGTAAACTTAGCTTCACTTGGATTCGTGGTCAGGGTGCTCATATGGGTATCCTACTTTTTTCAAATTAATTCAATAAAACGACGTATCAAAAGACAAGACGCTATCAATGTCATAAACGCTATAATTTGTCCCTTTATAAAACGTTTTACCACTTGGTAACACAAGTAACACAGCGGATCTAATAGTACAGTTATCTTGATATGCTTAAAGCAATCTATCAATGGTCAGGTATATGGTTATGCATATTTTTATTTAAATAGCGTTGTCTTAATAATGCGACAAATCACTGACTGTGAAGACTTAGCTGTGATCGATTTAGCCATCCTAGCTATTATAATTCTACCTAATACCAGATACTAGGCAGTCCTCATTTCGTTTTATACGTTGTATCATTGTTTCTGACAATAATGAAGTCATTTTTCATCATCATGTCGTTTTTACCGTGCCAGTCATTGTATTCTGAACTCAGAAATGTCAGTCAATAGCTTGAGATATAAGGGCTTACATCAGTATGGGTGCCAATAAATCTGGGCGTTAAGTATCCAGTCTTTCTACCCAGCTTGCAACCTTTCCATTGTTGGCTAATTGCAACCAACGGTAACCAGGCGGGACGCTTTTATCATAGGAAAAATCATTCTCATAAGGCTTGAACTGGTAGCAAGTAGATGGCGTACTATAGACCGTGACACCTTGACGATGGCGAACCTGCTCTTGGTGCGTATGACCACTGATAATGACCTTGAGATGGTCAAATCCTAACAGATGCTGCCAAAAGGCCTCACTATTCTCTGCCATATGCGTGTCAATCCAGTCAGAGTCTACGGGAATGACATGATGATGTAGAGCAATCAGCGCAGGCTTATCACAAGCATCGAGTCTCTCGCATAACCAGTCAATATCGGTAGGCGTTATCTCGCCCGCGACTTTACCCGTGATGGATGAGTCTAATAACAACAGCTGCCAACGATCAGTCTCAATGACATGCCGGCTTAGCAAGCGCGGGTCAGCAGGTTGAGCAATCAGTTCGCGCTCAAAGAATGGCAAGTCACTGCCTATCTCATCCGTCACATCATGATTGCCTGCGATACAAGCAAAAGGAATATTGGTGGCTTGCAATACCTCAAAAATATGATCGTAAATAGCGGGTTTTACTTCATTGACTAAGTCGCCAGTCACGATAATCAAATCGCAGCGAATGTCGCTACTCAATGCTTGCTGTAGTACTGTTTCAAAGCATTGCTGACAGACAGTGGCTTCGCTATTGTTAGTATCGCCATCAACACTAGAAGAAACGGGCGTTGATAAATGCAAATCTGTGATTTGTAGTATGTTTACCTGTTCATCTGGTGTGCTAATTTTATTAACAGGGTAGCTTAGCATTGGGTCAGTCCCTCATCGTATCGAAACAAGTGATGCTGTTAAAACGAATGATAGATAAATAGATGTCATGCATCGAGTAGACTAATGAATTTTGGTCTGACCAATATGTTTTTTGGCTTGACGCCGCTAGTATGTCGATGGTATTAGGGCAAGTTTATAACATAAAGTCAATGAAAGCTCTATCATATTGATGAAATAAAGTTGGATAAGAGGATAAAAAACCAGCGGCTTTATGTGAACCATAATGTGTCTAACGGCGCGCTGACCAAATTTTTGCAGTGCTGAGCTTTGAGAAAATCAGCGCGATAAAAAATAAAATGGCTAATATTAATACGATAGCAAGTCCTGTCTGAATATCTAGCCAGATGCTTCCCCAAACGCCTAGTGTCACGCCAAGCTGTGCGATCAGTAGCGATATAACGACCATTTGTTTTGGCGATGATGACCACAAACGTGCCGTTAATGCTGGTAATACCAATAAACCACTAATTAGTAAGCTACCAACCGCTTGCAGGGCAATCGCACAAAATCCCGCCAATACGCCCATGAAGAACAGCCGCTGGCGTGTCGGATTAACACCTTGAATACGCGCCAGTGCTTCATGAGTGGCAAGCTTAATTTGTGCAGGCCATATATACATAAGTAGACCGAGCCCTACCAGCACGCTACCAGCAAGTAAGGGCAAGTCTGCCCAATCAAGCTCTAGCAAATTACCAAACAAAAACCCCAGTACGTTTGCTTGTTGGTCAGTCAACTGGGTCAAAGCCAATAAGCCTAAGCATAACAATGAAACCGCCACGACCGCCAAAACCGCATCGACAGGCAGGCGCTCATCATCGATTAATACCAGCCCTAGCACTACCATGACGCTGACCAAGGCAATGCCAATGCCCATAGGTAATTGCCACCATACTGCTAAAGCCACGCCAAGCAAGGTACCATGTGCTAAAGCATCAGAAAAAAAGGCCATGCGTCGCCACAAGACTAAGCAACCTAAAGGCGCTGATAGTAGCGCTAAAATACTGCCAGCGATCCAAGCGGGGGCAATGATGGCTAACCAAGCAGTCATAATAAATATCCGTAAAAGTTTTTATAAAGCTCAACGCTCGATATGTGTTTGATGTATTAAGCTTCGATATATTTTATATTTGTGAATGTTCAACGTGCCTTAATGATTATAGTTCGCTTGGGGCGTGATGCTCACAGGCATGTGGTTGATGTACATAAGGCTGCTCATAATGATGCCCAAATAGCTTTTGAAACTCACTACTAATGGCAAGCTCGCTTGGTTGTCCCTCACAGCAAATATGCTTATTAAGACAAATCACGCGTCGACTGCCTTTCATGACCCAATGCAGATCATGCGATACAACCAGCATGGCACAACGCAAAAACTCCGGCAGCTCATCAATAAACTGATAGAGCCAAACCTCAGTATCAGGGTCCAGCCCTTGCATCGGCTCATCTAAAATCAATAAGTTGGGTTTGTCTAACAGTGCTCGCGCGAGCAAGACTCTTTGTGTCTCACCACCCGACAGGTGCAGCATTTGTCGCGATAATAAGTGCGTCAATGACAAGTTATCAAAGATAAATTGACGCTGCTCAGACGTTAAACGCCTTTTATCCGCTTGTGCCAATAAATCGCAGACTCGTAATGGCAATATCGGCGGTACAGCAAAGCGCTGCGGCACATAGCCAAGCTGTAACTTTTGATGAGAGTTAATGTGCCCTTTGGTTGGCTCAATCAATCCCAAAATAAGTTTAACCAACGTTGACTTACCAGCACCATTGGGTCCAATAAGACTGACTGTTTCATTAACCGCAATGTCAATATCAATATGTGAGAGTAAGCGTTGATGCCCAATGTCGTAGCTGACATCGCTTAGGCTCAGCAGTTTACTCGCAGTATTAATGGTGTTGCCATCAACAGCGGAAAAGTTCGGTTGATTAGACGGTGAGGTAGACAGGCTCATAGTATGACAACCAATAAGTGAATGAGTAATACAAATAAAAAACGGATGACAAAGACTTACGCTTCAGTGGTCAGGGTGTGTTACTGGCACGCTTGGCAACGACCACTCAGCTCAATCACACTGCGTTCCACAATAAAGCCAACGTCTTGCTCAGCAAAACTCATCATTTCCTGTACGGGCACACTGCTACATTCTTGTACACGCTGACACTGACCGCAGATTAAAAATGCTGCGGTATGCTGCGCGCGTGGGTGACAGCAGGGCACATAAGCATTGATAGAGGTCAATTGATGTATCAAGCCTTCACTCAATAGAAACTCCAGACTGCGATAGACAGTGGGTGGCGCGACATTTTTTGGCGCTTGTTTTTTAGAGCTAATTTCTTTAGATGCTGCTTTCATTGGGTGCTGTTGCGAGTTAAGCGCTTCGCTGCTGTCATCAGTGTTATTAGGCTCTGATAAGCGCATTTGCTGCAATTGCGTGATCAAATCATATGCACCGATAGGTTTATTGGCTGCCAATACCAATTGATATATTTGCTGGCGCAATGGGGTAAAGCGTGCACCGTTTAGGCGACATTGTTCTTTTGCTGCCATTAGGCGCTCGGTCACGTCATGCGGCGTAAAGTCCTGCACATCATGTAAATGTTCGCAGACTGATAAACTGGTGGACATGGTGCAAGCTCCTACGAAAAAAAATGGCACTGTTATTATAGTAATTTATAATGTTATAGTATAACATACTAAAAATAAGAGCAGATAAATGATCTTGGCTTATTTATTGATACCTTGATGATCACTCAGATACAACGGCAATAATGTCTAAATGTTTCCACTTATATTTTATCTTTCATACATTAAAGAATCTATTATGAACTCAGTTTTCAAATATTTTTTAAGCTCAACCATTATACTACAGCGATGGCTCATTACGGGCATAGTTGCATTAGGCATCTTTACTGTGAGTGCACAAGCGGCAACAGTAAGCGTGAGTAACTACCCACTGTTTTTATTGAGTCAAGCAGTGACTGAAGGTTCACCGCCCGCCAAGCAGTTATTGCAGGCCGGGGAGGTAGGTCATCATGGCAGTATCAGCCCAGGCGATATTAAAGCCATTCAGGACAGTAAATTTGTCGTGTGGTTTGGTGAGCCATTAGAAAATAACTTGGCGGCAAGCCTTAATACCGCCCCCAATGCGATTGCCTTATTTGAATTTGATGCCTTTAATCGTCATCCGCTACGTGACGTCCAAGGCAAGCCTATTGCTGGCACCTTGGATCCACATATATGGTTAGATCCTGAAAATGCCAAAGCCATGACTCGTGCCCTTGCCGTGATTCATAGCCATGCTAATCCGCAATATAAAGCACTTTATCACGCCAATGCACAAAAATTTGCTCAGCGAATGGATAGGGGAGTGGCATCTTTCGTAAAACAAGCTAATGGCAAGCAGCAAACCCAGCCTTATTGGGCCTATCATGATGCTTATCAATACATCGAATCCAGCACAAACCTAAAGCTTGTTGGCAGTTTAAGCACTGATCACCATCTAGCACCACGAGCAAGCCAAATACGGTGGCTAAATGAGAAGCGTCCAGCCAAGCAAATGTGTCTAGTTAGCCCAAGTCAACCAGCCAAAGGTCTACTCGCTAAGTTACAGCCTGTAAAAACCACTGTGCAACCTGAAGATATGAGCAATAGTAAAGACTTTGTGAGTGGTTGGCAGACGATGGCACAGCAAATCTATCAATGTATATCGTAGGATAACTGATTAACCATAGTGGCTTGCAACGCTTTAGCAGCCATTATGTAGTCATACTTTGGGTGTTATCCATTGGTCAGTAACTATGATGTCTATGAGTGATTCAGCTAGGTCACTGATAAAAGGTATATTTTTCTTGCTTAACGGTGGTATGCCCCTTATAATAAGTGGCGTTTTATTTTGGTTAAAAGGTAACACCTGTAGAGTGAGCCGTTCACGGATAAAAGTGTCGCGACGATGTTATATTGCCACCTTATCCCAATGCTGTAAGGCTATAGGATTGCATTATCGATGACCAAGCCTGCCAAACGCACACAAAAAGATAAAATTGGCATCTATATCAAACGCCAAGCGTGGATATTATTTATCCTTATTATTATTGCTTGGGCTTTAGATACCAGTTGGCTACATAGTGAACTTACTGTTGCAAAAAGCGCCGCTATTGGTGCGCTACTCAGTTTTGCTACCCAAGCTGTATTTGCTTTTTTTATCTTTTGGTACACTGGATATCGCGCGCGCCAACATATTGTTAGCCAGCTATATCGAGGTCAAATGGCCAAATGGCTATTGACTGTGTTTGGTTTCGCACTAATTTTTATTACCGTACAACCCCTATCTGCGCCTGCGCTGTTTATCGGTTTTATGGTAATGCAAATTAGTCACAGTTGGATGTTGTGGCATATACGCTAGCATTAATAGACGATGACTATATCAATAGTTGAGTGCTTAATAGTGCTAGGCAAGTCACCCTGCCGTCCAGCTTCTCTATGACTGATTTCATAAGAAAGTCAAAACATACAAAACTGTCTAAAGACAGCGCCAATGATCATAAAGACTGTGATATGAGCGTTTAAATGAGTATAGCGTGTGATAATGGAGTCGATAGCCAATTATTAGCTATCAGTATTGCCCCTAATTAAATTCTTACAATTTAATTAATCACGCAAAGCTATGTTAGTAAACGTTAATAGTAGCTAACTTATTCATACAGTGCATAAAAAAGTCATAATTGACTTTACACGAATACAACGCTGCATTAATATAGGCAGCTAAATATTTTGCTTATGAACGCTGTATTAAGCGTCGATCGTGGAAACGCGGCAGTAAGTAAACACAGATATAATAATTTCGCGTACATATACAAGGGCTATTACTGAATCATCATAAGCCCTTTTTTGATAGCTAAAATTTATCTTAAGTTATCAAATTGCGCACTAGTAATAGAACTATGGGTTGGATGTTATTGATTACATGAGCGCTTTAGCATGGTTCATCGGCTTGCTAGCAGGTCAAATAGGATCGTTAATACCTCATCAGATGACAACCATATTTTTGGTAGTTGATTAAATCGTTGATTAATAAGAAGCTGACATTATGGCAGGCGAGCAAACAACAACAGACTATATCTCTCACCACTTAACGAACTGGACGTACGGCTATCTGCCGGGCGAAGGCTGGAAAGTTGCCTATACTGCTGAAGAAGCTAGTGCAATGGGCTTTAAAGCCATCCACCTTGATTCTATGCTTTGGTCAATTGGTCTAGGCATTGTTTTCTGCGCCATCTTCTGGATGGTCGCTAGAAAAGTCACTTCAGGCGTGCCGGGTAAAACTCAGGCTGCGGTTGAGATGATCGTTGAGTTCGTTGATAACAACGTTCGTGATTCGTATAGTGGTACCTCAAAGCTGATTGCGCCTTTGGCGTTGACTATCTTTGTATGGATATTCTTAATGAACTTGATGGATTTACTACCCGTCGATTTTATTCCTATGATTGCTGGCCAAATCGGCGCAATGATGGGACATGATCCACATCACGTGTTCTTTAAGATCGTTCCAACGACGGATCCTAATATTACGCTTGGCATGTCTTTTTCTGTCTTTATACTGATTCTGTTCTATAGTATCAAAGAAAAAGGTTTGGGTGGCTTTGTTGGCGAGCTAACACTGCATCCGTTTAGTGCCAAAAACCCTATCGTACAAATTATTTTAATACCCATCAACTTTATCTTAGAGTTTGTTACTTTGATAGCGAAACCTATCTCTTTAGGTCTGCGTCTATTCGGTAACATGTATGCTGGTGAGTTGATTTTCATACTGATTGCTCTAATGCCGTTTTGGATTCAATGGGCGTTATCAGTACCGTGGGCTATTTTCCACATCTTAATTATTACACTTCAAGCGTTCGTCTTTATGATGCTGACGATAGTTTATATGTCACTTGCATCATCAACTGAACATTAATTAGACATTCAATAGGTAAATGAGGATACATCCATGGATCCAGTATTAGGTGGTTACACAGTTATCGCAGTAGCACTACTTATCGGTTTAGGTGCACTAGGTACAGGTATTGGTTTTGCTATTCTAGGTGGTAAATTCCTAGAAGGCGTTGCGCGTCAGCCAGAACTTGGTTCACAGCTGCAAACTCGTATGTTCATCGTAGCAGGTCTTCTTGATGCTATTCCGATGATCGGTGTTGGTATTGCTATGCTATTGTTGTTCGCTAACCCTCTAGCAGGTTAATCAGAAAGCTCAGTTGTAAATGTTTGGTAGTCAAAGTTTGTATCTTAACCATAGCCAAAGTTTGGCTATCAAATATGATCAATGAAACTGATTTTTCATTAACAAAGAGGTGATCACGTGAATATCAATTCTACCCTCATCGGTCAAGCCATTGCTTTTGCAATCTTTGTGATGTTCTGCATGAAATTCGTGTGGCCACCACTTATTGGTGCCATCAATGAGCGTCAGCGTAAAATTGCTGAAGGCCTGAATGCCGCAGAAAAAGCAAAAGCAGATCTGGCGACCGCTGAGCAAGACGTCCAGCAGGAGCTTGATCTTGCAAAGACCAAAGCTGCTGCTTTAATCGAGCAAGCGAACAAGAGTGCCAACCAGCTTGTCGAAGATGCAAAAATGCAGGCCCAAGTGGAAGGCGAGCGCATTCGTCAACAAGCGCAAGCGTCTATCGACCAAGAAATCAATCAAGCGCGTGAATCATTACGTGCCCAAGTTGCTGAACTGGCTGTACTTGGTGCAGAAAAGATTTTGCAAGACAAAGTCGATGTGCAAAAACATGCCAGTATGTTAGACCAACTGGCGGCAAAGCTGTAACTGTGAGGATATAATGGCTGACTTATCAACCTTAGCACGACCCTACGCTAAAGCCGCGTTTGACTATGCCAACGAAAACGGGGCCGTAAACGAGTGGGAAAATTTCTTGTTTGTCGCCAGTGCAATTGTCAATGACAAAGCGTTCCGTACATGGCTAGAAAATCCAGCCGTTACGGCTGAGCATAAGTCAGCTGCTTTGGTTGATCTTTATGACTCACAAGTGGCTGGTGATAGCGACTCTGCTTTTAAACAGCTACTAGGCGAGAGCAAAGGCTCTCGTTATGGTAATAGTATTAGCTATCCTAAAGTGTCACCAGCGCTCAATAATTTTATTAAGCAGTTGGCGCAGCAAGAGCGTCTGGCGCTGCTTCCTGAAGTTTATGAGCATTATCGCCGCCACAAGGCAATAAGCTTAAAGCAGCTTGATGCTTACGTGACCTCTGCCTATCCATTGACTGACGCTCAGCGTGAAATGCTTCAAACGCGCCTTGCTGCATCGTTAAATGCTAGTGTGGTGATTCATGAGTCGGTCGATCCAAGTCTATTGGCAGGCGCTACCATCAAAGTCGGTGACAAAATCATTGATGATTCGATGCGCGGCAAGTTACAACAGTTAAAAACACAGCTAACGGCCTAATGCCATTTACCAGCGCAGTCATCTATGATCTGCGTGAAAGTAAGAGCATTTAAGTCAGTGGGCGGGTTATCATAAATTAAAGGAAACAAGGCAATGCAACAATTGAATCCAGCGGAAATCAGTAACCTGATTAAGCAGCGTATTCAAGACCTTGATGCGGGTGCAACTGCAAAGAATGAAGGCACGATTGTCAAAGTATCTGACGGTATCGTGCAGATTCATGGTCTTGAAGATGCCATGTACGGCGAAATGATTGAGTTTGAAGGCGAAATCTATGGAATGGCGCTTAACTTAGAGCGTGATTCTGTCGGCGCGGTAGTACTTGGTGATTACCTAAAGCTGCAAGAAGGTCAAAAAGCCTATTGTACTGGTCGTATTCTTGAAGTACCAGTAGGTCCTGAGCTGCTAGGCCGTGTTGTTGACGCCTTGGGAAATCCTATTGATGGCAAAGGTCCTATCGATGCCAAAATGACTGACAAAGTCGAAAAAATCGCCCCAGGCGTTATTGATCGTCAGTCAGTAGATCAACCAGTAATGACGGGTTATAAAGCCGTTGATACTATGATTCCAATTGGTCGTGGTCAGCGTGAGCTTATCATTGGTGACCGTCAGACGGGTAAAACCGCGATGGCTATCGATGCGATCATCGCGCAGAAATCATCTGGTATCAAGTGTGTATACGTCGCAATCGGTCAGAAACGTTCTACCATTGCAAACGTCGTACGCAAGCTTGAGCAAACTGGTGCCCTTGAATATACGACTGTCGTCGTCGCTTCAGCGTCAGAACCAGCAGCACTACAGTATATCGCACCGTATTCAGGTTGTACGATGGGCGAATACTTCCGTGACCGCGGTGAAGACGCACTGATTGTATTTGATGACTTATCAAAACAAGCCGTTGCTTATCGTCAAATTTCACTATTGCTACGTCGTCCGCCAGGTCGTGAAGCGTATCCTGGTGATGTATTCTATTTACATTCACGTTTACTTGAGCGTGCATCACGCGTAAACGCGGCGTACGTAGAAAAGTTCACTAATGGTGAAGTAGTTGGTAAAACCGGTTCTTTAACCGCACTGCCAATTATTGAAACCCAAGCTGGTGACGTATCTGCATTCGTACCGACTAACGTGATTTCAATCACCGATGGTCAGATTTTCTTAGAATCAAGCCTATTCAACTCAGGTATCCGTCCAGCAGTTAACGCTGGTATCTCGGTATCTCGTGTGGGCGGGGCAGCTCAGACTAAGATCATCAAGAAGCTATCTGGTGGTATCCGTACTGCACTAGCTCAGTATCGTGAACTGGCCGCCTTTGCTCAGTTTGCATCAGATCTTGATGACGCGACTCGCGAACAGCTTGATCATGGTGAGCGTGTGACTGAATTGATGAAGCAGAAGCAGTATCAGCCAATGTCAATCTCTGAGCAAGCTGCAGTTATCTATGCATCGAATGAAGGCTTTTTAGCGGACGTTCCTGTCGAAAAAATCGGTTCTTTTGAAGAAGCTTACTTACGCTATATGCATGATGAGCAAAGTGAATTGATGCGTGAGATTGATGATACTGCGAATTATAATGATGATATCGCAGGTCGTTTGAAGTCATCTTTAGAGACCTTTAAACAAAATCACAGTTATTAATTTAACGGGTTAAGCCGAATTGGTTATGGCTGTCTTTGATGGCTGATAAAGTGGCGCATTGTCTTGTATTTTTTTATTAAGACAGTAGCGCCACTATTCTAACCATTGACGGTATTAGATCGCGTCATGCACAAAATATATAACATTAATCTGTTAGATCGATGTTATATACTAAATAATTGTCGCATGCGCCAATGCTTTTTAACCCTCTTATATTGGAATCATTATGGCAAGCTTAAAAGAGATACGTGCCAAAGTCACCAGTATTAAAAGCACCCAAAAAATTACTCGTGCTATGCAAATGGTTGCGGCAAGTAAAATGCGCCGTGCCCAAGAGCGCATGGAAGTGGGTCGCCCGTATGCTGATAGTATGCGCCGGGTTATTTCACATTTGGTGCATGCCTCATCAGACTATAAACATCCGTATATGGTCTCGCGTCCAGTCAATAAGGTTGGCTATATTGTCATTACCTCTGATCGCGGTCTGGCGGGTGGTTTGAATATTAACTTATTCAAAGCTTTATCTAAGAGTATCCAGCAGTATCAAGATCAATCTGTACAAACTGAGTTTGCAGTCATTGGCGCTAAAGGTGTGAGTTTTTTCAAAAACTTTGGTGGTAAAGTGACCTCGGCAGTAACCGATTATGGTGATAAGCCAACGTTTGAGCAGATAAACGCACCGGTTCAAGCGATGCTTGACGATTATACTAACGGTAAAATAGACCGCATCTATGTGGTTTATAATAAGTTTGTTAATGCGATGACCCAAAAGCCAACTGTCAATCAGTTGGTACCTTTACCAGACAGTGCGTTTGGTGAAGAAGAGAGCGGCATTCAAACAGAACTGAGCTGGGATTATATCTACGAGCCTGATATCAAAACATTGATTGATGAGTTGCTTGGCCGCTATATTGAGTCGATTGTGTATCAAGCGGTAATGGAAAACATTGCCTCTGAGCAGTCCTCACGTATGGTTGCGATGAAAGCGGCGACAGATAATGCTGGTGACCTAATTAACGATTTACAGTTGGTTTATAACAAGCTGCGTCAAGCGGCGATTACCCGAGAAATCTCGGAAATCGTTGGCGGTGCTGCTGCTGTTTCATAATTGAAACCCCTTATGAAACCCACTATATACAGAAGTTCAAGGAGAACGCAATGAGTAGCGGTCGTATTGTACAGATTATTGGCGCGGTTCTTGACGTTGAGTTCAACCGTAGTGAAGTTCCTCAGATTTATGATGCCTTGCAAGTAGATGGTACCGAAACCACCCTAGAAGTACAGCAACAACTAGGTGATGGCATCGTTCGTACTATCGCAATGGGTTCAACTGAAGGCCTAAAGCGTAACTTAACAGTCACTAACACTGGTGCGCCTATTGCTGTGCCTGTTGGTATTGGTACGCTTGGCCGTATCATGGATGTTCTTGGTCGTCCTATCGATGAAGAAGGTCCTGTAGAAGCTGATGAAAAATGGTCTATCCACCGTGAAGCGCCAAGCTACGCGGATCAGTCAAACAGCACTGAGCTGTTAGAAACTGGTATTAAAGTTATCGATCTACTTTGCCCGTTTGCTAAAGGTGGTAAAGTTGGTCTGTTTGGTGGTGCTGGTGTTGGTAAAACCGTTAACATGATGGAGCTGATCAATAACATCGCTCTAAAACATGAAGGTTTGTCAGTATTTGCTGGTGTTGGTGAGCGTACTCGTGAAGGTAACGATTTCTATCACGAAATGCAAGAAGCCGGCGTTGTAAACACTGAAGACTTTAGCAAATCTAAAGTTGCGATGGTATACGGCCAGATGAATGAGCCACCGGGTAACCGCTTGCGTGTTGCGTTGTCTGGTTTGACCATGGCTGAATACTTCCGTGATACCAAAGATCCTGCCACTGGCAAAGGTCGTGACGTATTGCTGTTCGTTGATAACATCTACCGTTATACACTAGCCGGTACTGAAGTATCAGCACTACTTGGTCGTATGCCATCTGCGGTTGGTTATCAGCCAACACTTGCTGAAGAGATGGGTATGCTGCAAGAGCGTATTACCTCAACGCAGTCAGGTTCTATTACTTCTGTGCAAGCAGTATATGTTCCTGCGGATGATTTGACGGATCCATCACCAGCAACGACGTTTGCTCACTTGGATGCAACGGTTGTATTGAGTCGTGATATTGCTTCACAAGGTATCTATCCTGCGGTTGATCCGCTAGATTCAACCTCGCGTCAGCTAGATCCATTAGTCATTGGCGAAGAGCATTATAACGTTGCTCGTGGCGTGCAAGAAATTTTGCAGCGCTATCGTGAGCTAAAAGACATCATCGCTATCTTGGGTATGGATGAGTTATCAGAAGAAGATAAACTAGTCGTTTATCGTTCGCGTAAGATTCAGCGCTTCTTATCACAGCCATTCCACGTTGCTGAAGTCTTTACTGGCGCACCTGGTAAATATGTACCACTACGCGATACCATTGCTAGCTTTAAAGCAATCATCGCGGGTGAATACGATGACCTACCAGAGCAAGCGTTCTATATGGCTGGTGGCATCGACGAAGTTGTTGCTAAAGCAGAAAAAATGAAATCTACTGCAGCGTAAGTTGTGTTAGCATTTGCTAAAAGGCAGATAAACCATAAAAAGTCTATTTGCCAGTTAGTAACGCCTCGCAGTTTTGATTGTGTTTTGATCGTAAGGAGTTAAGTATGGCAACGTTACAATGTCGCGTCGTAAGTGCTCGTGAAGAGTTGTATTCAGGCGAAATTAGCATGTTAATAGCTACTGGTACCGAAGGCGAGATTGGTGTATTGCCAGGTCACACACCGCTTATTACTTTGTTAAAACCGGGTGCGATGCGAGTGCAAACACCAAACGGTGAAGAAGAAGTGATTTATGTATCAGGCGGTGTTTTAGAAGTACAGCCGAAGATGGTTACCGTATTGGCTGATACAGCGATGCGTGCACATAACCTTGATGAAAGCAAAATTGTCGAAGCACGTAAAAAGGCTGAGCAGATGCTGGTTAATCAATCGGATACTGTACAAACTAATGCAGCTTTAGCATCATTAGCAGAGTCTGTGGCACAGCTACAGACTATCCGTAAGTACAAAAACCGCGCTTAATTTTTTGTGGAAAATTTTAGAGTTTCTTTTTGACTCTTACCACAGATATAAAAAAACAGTCCATCATGGGCTGTTTTTTTGTGTCTATTATTTAATATTCTATGCTTTTTGATCGAGGATAAACACACTATTTATAATGCAATTTCGATTTCGACAGCCAGCTTTTTTAAATATGAGTGTTAACTAACTATGCATACATGAACTAGGGCGTGTCATCAATTAGATTGTGAGGCTTAAAATGAGAAAAACTGTAGATAAACAAGGAAGCAATTGCCGTTAATATGAACATATTGACAAAATTGCTGACGATGTTTAGCAAAATTTAGCCATTTTAAGACCACTAAACGTACTAATGTGCTAATTGATGACACGCCCTAGGTATTTACTAAACATGTATCTACTAATTATATATCGAATAATAACAGGCAGTACGGGAATAGTAGATGAAAAAGTCACTGGCAGCAACGGTGATATGTCGCTATATTAGACGTAACAGGAATACAAGTATCAGTATCAATCAAGTATCCTATCACTGTGCGCTGCATTAAGATTGCCTACTTATAGAAATTCAGGTGAGGAAAGGGTCGTAAAAAAACATTTCACTTGCTATTATTTGTATAAAGCTCATAATTTTTGGACGTAAACTAAAGTTTTAATGGGCGTAGTTTATAGGTTTTGTTAACGACTATAAGCTATAGTATAGGAAGCTGTATGTTTAATAGTATACTGTGCTACCAAGTTTGTAACAGCTATACCAACATCAATTGTGCCACTTAATGGTGCTATTAATTTTACCGCTCTTACTTTTACTGCTTTTAAATGAGATGTATTAGAGGATATAACAATGACAACGAATGAAGAAGACAACACCCCCCGAATTTTGATTGTTGAGGATGATGAGCGTCTGGCCATGTTGACTCAAGATTACTTGGTCAAAAATGGTTTAGAAGTCGCTATCGAAACCGATGGTAATCGTGCTATTCGTCGCATCGTCAGTGAACAACCAGATTTGGTCGTACTTGATGTCATGCTTCCTGGTAGCGATGGACTGACGGTATGTCGTGAAGTACGCCCGCATTATCAGAATCCTATTTTGATGCTGACAGCGCGTACTGAAGATATGGATCAGGTACTGGGTCTTGAGATGGGTGCTGATGATTATGTCGCTAAACCTGCTCAGCCACGTGTCTTGCTAGCACGTATTCGTGCGTTATTACGTCGCTCAGAAAATGCCCCATCAGAAGATGTGCCACAGCGCCTAGAATTTGGTGAACTGGTCATCGACAATGGCGGTCGTTCTGTGAATTTAGGTGATGAGTTGGTTGATTTCACCAGTGCTGAATATGACTTATTATGGTTGCTTGCTTCTAATGCGGGTCGAATTCTTTCGCGTGAAGATATCTTTGAGCGTCTACGTGGTATCGAATATGACGGTCAAGATCGTTCAATTGACGTTCGTATCTCACGCATTCGTCCAAAAATCGGTGATGATCCAGAAAATCCAAAACGTATCAAAACCGTTCGTAGTAAAGGGTATTTGTTCGTTAAAGAAGGCAACTAAGTCAATTTTGCCCCGGCAACGGCTTATTACTCATTAGCGTGACCAAAGAAACCAGCAACTAGGCTGGTTTTTTTGTGGCTAAATTTTAATTTTTGAACTTAAATACAGCGTTATGTGGTTTAATTAAGCAATTATTGCGGGTGCTGCCTAAATGTACATGAGGTAAATGGATTTTAGGTGATGCTCAGTTATAAATTGAAATACAGCAGCCAGAATGGTTTTTTATTCAACAGTGTTTGATATCATTTATCACGCAGCGCTTGTTTGCTGAATGATGTCGGCAGTTTTTCTTCATTAAGTTGGTTACGGCACGTATGTCATTAGTCTCTTCTTTAAAACACAGTATCTTTGTTCGTATTTATGCTGGGCTACTCATAGTCTGTTTGTGTGTGGCATTGTTTGCTCAACTGTTGATGGATACCATCAACAAAGAGCGCGTCCAATCCTACCGTGAAAACATGGCAACAGGGGCTTTTCATCTGGTGAGTGAAGGTATCGCTCATCAAGAAAGTGAAGAGCAGCGTGAATATTGGTTGTCTGATGCCAGTAGTTTATTTGGCTCAGAATTCAAAGTTTTGCCTATTGATGAAGTGGACTTTAATGCCAGTGAACTGCGGCGTTTTGAAAATGGCAATACGGTCGTTCGTTATACCGAGCAACCTGTCTATGCCGATGTGTATTATCGTCTACCTGACAATCAAAGTGTTTTGACCGCCAGAATATCGCAAGTGACTGAGCAGCAAGTACGGGCAATCGCTGTGTTTTTATTGGATGATTTGTCTTACTATGTGACGTTATCTGACAAGCGTGCCCGTTTGGCTGAGCTGGAAAAAAAGTTTTCCTTTCCTTTAGAGTTTAAAGCCGTCAATACACTGGATTTGGATACCGATCAGCTTGCACGATTACGCCGAGATGAAGTGGTTATTTCCTTACAAGATACCAATAGCAGCAAAAGTAATTCGGCTATTAGAGTAGTGGTGCCTTCTGAAATCAATGACATGGCGATATTGATTGGTCCGGTGCCATTATTCAATTGGTTTCCACTTAATCTGATTATTAGTATGATTCTTATCAGCATGTTTTTAATCAGCTTAGGTGTGTATGCGTTGATTTTTCCACTTGAGCGTAAATTGCAGTTGATTCAGGTTGGCGTCAATGAGGTGAGTAAAGGTAATCTTGAAAGTCAAGTTCAAGTAATTGGGCAGGATGAAATTGCCCGTTTAGCCGCGACTTTTAATGCCATGACCTCGCATATCAAGCGCCTTATTGAGTCGCAGCGAGAATTAACACGAGCGGTATCACATGAGCTGCGTACACCGGTGGCTCGTATCCGTTTTGCCGTTGATATGTTGGCTGATACGGATGACGAAGACTCGCGTTTTATGCAGCGTGATTTTATTGATGAAGATATCGAAGCGCTTAATGGCTTGATTGATGAGATTTTGACCTACGCCAAGTTAGAGGAAGGCTCACCAAAGCTGGATTTAGAACCAGTCAATCTTAGAGAGTTATTGGAGCAGATTGAGCGTGAAACCAATGCCTTGGGTAAGCCTATCAAAATAGTAACCAAGCTGCCGAATGCTAAAATAACCGCTGTCGCAGATAGGCGTTATTTACACCGTGTGATTCAAAATTTAGCGGGCAATGCCTTACGTTATGCAGAGACCACGATTATCATTAGTGCTGGCGTCAGAAAGGGCAATGCTTTTGTTAGTGTTGAGGATGATGGTCATGGTATTCCAGAAGCAGATCGCGAAAAGGTTTTTATTCCATTTTCACGTTTAGATGACAGTCGCACACGCGCCTCAGGCGGCTATGGTTTAGGCTTGTCTATTGTATCGCGCATTGCCTTTTGGTTTAATGGCAGTATGAAAGTCGATGAGAGCCGAGAGCTTGGCGGTGCACGATTTGTCATGACGTGGCCTATCAAACCACTGACACAAATTTTGGCTGCTGATGAACTGACGCAAGAAAAAAGCGAGCGTGGTTTTGAAGATAAATAATGCCACTGCACAGGATTATTGTTATTTTTAGAATGGATATACACCTTAGATAGAATTGTCGGTTAATTTTTATTATTAACGGTTTAAAGATAGCTTTAAATCAGAGGAGGGCAAAGGATGCCATATTTATTTGGTGGTTTGGTGGTACTAAATGCAATAACGTTGGGCTACTACTTATTCTTGCAGCAGCCATCGACGACGCAAACGTTAACAGCAGCGCAAGAAAATATTACTCAGCCATTAGCGTTTACCAATAGCGCCAAATATATTCCACCTATCATTGGAAACAAAGACTAGGTGTTATACAACTAAATAGTCGCAGCGAATTGTTTTGACCATTTATTAGCTTTAGTGATGAACAGTTCAGCAGCTATCAGTCTTCTTTGTTCCCTGTCTTGTCATTAAAGATAGGCGTTTTTTGTGTATCGGCTGCCATGGTTGTATCTCCAGCAACCTTGGAAAGTAGGGGAATACGCACACACACTTGTAAACCTCCGTCGGGATGGTTAATGGCTTCTACCGTCCCATGATGCAATCTGGCGATACGATCGACAATCGCTAGACCTAAACCACTGCCTTGTGTGGTACGTGCTGTCTCTCCGCGTTCAAAAGGCTGCATAATACGTTCTAGCTGATCTTCCGCAACGCCATCACCACAGTCACGCACACATATCAGCAATTGTTCTTGCGCCTCTCTATTGACGACATTTTCACTGACGACATCGCTATCTTCCTCTTCAATGGTTTCTATAAAAGTTGGCACAACAGTCGCTGATAGGTAAATGGGCGGTTTGCCATAACGCTTGGCATTATTGACCAGATTGATCACAAGGCGTTTGATAGACATGGGGCGCACAGGAACCACTTTGTGACACTCTGATTGATAGATGAACTCCATTGGTGCAAATTGCACCATGATCTCATTAAAGATGGTATCCAAATTGGTTAGGCTGACTGGCTCATCGGAGCCATCTTTCATAAACGAGATAAACTGCTCTAAAATTGCATCCATGTCTTCAATATCATAAATTAATCCCTCTCGGAAAAAGTCATCAGGTAACATCTCAGCAGTCAAACGCATACGAGTTAAAGGTGTTCGCAGATCATGCGAGATACCAGCGAGCATAATTGTACGCTCTTTTTGTGCTTGATTTAATGTCGTGAATAGACGATTGAATGCCATGTTGACCTGACGTATCTCCGTAGGTCCTTTTTGTGTTGGCAACGTAGTGGCATGACCGAGCCGAATATAATTGGTCGCAGCACGCTGTAAATATCTTAGCGGACGATTTAATTGCCGCGCCAGTAAAATAATGGTCAGCAGCGATAAAATAGGCAATCCAATGAGAAACAGCAACAACAATGCTGGGCTATATTGTGAATAATAAACCACGGGCTCACGAATCCAAAAGCTGTCATCACGGCTGTCTTGCACCCAAAGCTGCGGTGTCGGTTTGAATTTAAAATAAACCTCGACAGGTCGACCCAATTGCGCACCGATTTCGCGTTGTAAGACATCAGTGAAGACGCCGACAAAGGCCTTATCAGACACTGCTGGAAAGTCATTAGGGTTATTCACTACCACGACATGTGAGTGTTGATAAATCCATTGGCGTACTTCAGGACGATTTTTCCAGTCTTTGTTGACACTATTCATCAACTGCAGCTCGCTCGTTAAGTAACGCGCATGGTTTTTAAGCTCGGGTAAATATAGACTGCGCCAAAAAAACAGAATCGACAAGCTGACACTGATAAGAACAATGAAAGAGACCATCAAGGTTGTCAGCCAAGTGTTGGAGTAAGAGCGCGTGAACCGCCCTTTGCGACGTGGTTGCGATTTTGGTGTGGTCATATGGATCCAACATATTAAAAGATGCTTTATTGAGTTTAGTGTAAAAATGGTGCTTTTTTATGTCGTTCAAAAACAACGTGCCATACTTATGAGTAGCATAATGATTGCGATTCTTGAGCGATGGCGCAATTCGGTAGGCGATAGCATCATTCACTCGCTGACTATGTCATAGAGTAGCATAATCAATGAATGACACGGATGGCTTTAAAACAGTAGGCAACAATTGAATACTCAAATTTGCACTAATATATTACTGAGTAATATAGCACCAAATAATACAGCGCTGAATAATACAGCAACGAGCCAATTGGACATGATGTAGAGGCAGTATCTTCAGTTAAAAATCAGTGGTGATGATCAATTGTATTTTACATCGACGGGCATTTAAGCTATTGTTAATAAATAATTAAATAAGCGCAGTTTATGTTTTCAATAAATCAAGACTGTGATATAATTATGCCCTTTTTGGTATACCTGCGAAAGAGAGAATTCACATGGTTGTTATTCGTTTAGCACGGGGCGGTGCCAAGAAACGCCCATTTTATCAAGTAGTTGTTGCTGATCAACGCCGCGCGCGTGACGGTCGCTATATTGAAAACATCGGCTTTTTTAACCCACTCGCTAAAGAGTCTGAAGAAGCAGTACGCCTAAATATGGAAGCGTACAATGCGTGGATCGCAAAAGGTGCACAACCTTCAGATCGCGTTGCTTCATTGGTAAAAGCTTTCAACAAGTCTGTCGCGCAAACTGAAGCAACTGCTTAAGTTTTGTGGTCACTGAGACGCTGATAGCTCGTCTATAAGCAGTCTCGATAGACTTTAGTAAAAAACATAGCGTAACTGGTCTAACTAGGTACGCCATTAACTGTTTATCGCTTTTAACTGCGTTTATCGTTTTTAATTGCTTTTTATTTATCTTCGCTGTGTTCATCATTGTTAGGTTAGCCGTTATGTCCTCTGCTCCAAACGCTAGTGCCCTTATGAAAATTGGTCAGCTCAAAAAGCCTTATGGCATCAAAGGTTGGCTTTGGGTATTTAGTGAGACAGATGATCGTACGGCGATATTTGACATTAAACCTTGGTGGATGAAAACCGCTACCGGCATGAAACCTTTAACCGTTAAGGCTTGGCGTGAGCAAGGCACAGGAATTGTGGCTCAGTTTGAGCAGATTCCTGATCGCAATGTTGCTGAGACTATGAACGGGGTAACTCTTTGGGTCGAGCAAGACATCTTGCCAGAACCCGCTGAAGATGAATATTACTGGTCGGATTTGGTCAGCCTGCGCGTTGTAAATGAGCAGGATGAGTATCTAGGCGACATTACTGAGATGTTTGAGACTGGCGCTCACGCTATTATGCGAGTTGCGGCAAACTCAGACAGCTTAGATGCCGATGAGCGCCTGATTCCATGGCACAAGCAAACTGTAGTACAGGTCAGTCTGACTGAAAAAACAGTGCTGGTGGCATGGCCGAGTGATTATTGATAATAGTTTTAACTTTGCGGTTAAGCTTTATCAGTAATAACACCGATTTATTTAGCCAATATTAGCCACTGCGCAAGTAGATACCTAATGTATTTTGCCGTTATTAGTATTTTCCCTGAGATGTTTGCCACGATTCGTGAGTTTGGAATCACGGGTCGAGCAGTCACTCAGAAACAAGTGACGATTGAATGCATTAATCCGCGTGATTTTACCAGTGATAATTATCGCCGTATTGATGAACGTCCGTATGGTGGCGGTCCTGGCATGGTGATGATGGCTGAGCCATTATCCCAAGCGATTGAGGATGCGCGCCTACGAGCGATTCAACACGGCTGCCGTGTCGACAAAGCGCACTGTCCGGTGATTTATATGTCGCCACAAGGACAGACGCTGAGTGAGAGTAGTGTGGTCGATATGACTGAGTATGACGGCATGATTATATTATGTGGTCGTTACGAAGGTATTGATGAGCGCCTACTGTCGCAATATGTTGATATGGAAATATCGCTTGGTGATTACGTACTTACCGGTGGTGAGCTACCAGCAATGGTGCTAATGGATAGTGTGATACGTCGTCTGCCTGATATTATGGGTGATGATAAGTCAGCTGAGCAAGACTCGTTCGTCGATGGCTTGCTTGATTGTCCACATTATACTAAGCCGCATGAGTTTGCGGGTATGGCAGTGCCTGAAGTGTTACTTTCAGGTCACCATGCCAATATCGCGAAGTGGCGCTTTAGTCAGCAAGTCGAACGTACGCAAGCGCGTCGTCCAGACTTATGGCAAGCGTTTACGCCAACGGTAGAGCAAGCAAAGTGGCTAAAAGCATTGGCAAAAGCAGATAAAAAACAGCGTTGATAGCGGCTAAAAAGATAAACAGTTAAGCAACAGAATTTTGAGCAACAACAAAACGAGTCATAGCATAATGGCCGTTTGTCATAACCCACTTACGTTGTGTCTCATTAAAAAGATACGATCCATTATTACAAACAGGTGATATGCGTCAAGCCTCTATTATCTAATGTGAGGAGATAACTCTCATGAGCAACAAGCATCCATTGGTTCAGGTCATCGAAAATGCTCAATTGATTGAGCGCCCAAGCTTTGCACCCGGCGATACCGTTGTGGTTCAAGTAAAAGTACGTGAAGGTGAGCGTGAGCGTTTACAGGCTTTTGAAGGCGTTGTAATTGCTAAACGTAACCGCGGTTTAAACTCAGCGTTTACCGTACGTAAAATCTCAAGCGGTGTTGGCGTTGAGCGTGCATTCCAATTGCATTCACCAATCATCGATAGCATCGAAGTGAAACGCCGTGGCGCTGTTCGCCGTGCGAAACTATACTACTTACGTGAGCGCTCTGGTAAATCAGCACGTATCCGCGAGAAGCTTGCTCCGCGTGCACCTAAAGCTGTTAAGCCAAAAGCTAACGCTTAGATTATATCCAGTATCTGCTTTTAAGCATTGTGCTTAATATCGCTTTATTGCTGAACTGTCTATTATGCGATTCGGCAATAGCGAAAAACCAGATACAAGCCCTTATTCATAGGTTTATCATATAAATAAGCGGGTAGTACCAAAAAAGACAAAACCCCAATCTGTGCGTATGCCAGATTGGGGTTTTTGTTTCTGTCGTTTTAATTAATGCGCTTTAATTAATATGCTTTAAATCACAAATCTAGAGAAACGTTTTAAAAATTGCCTTTAAGCCTCTAACCATCGAGATTTTCGATACGGCTATTTTGGTCTTTAGATTTGCTGTACTTACGCAAGCGTATATAGAGCATTTTAGTGACGGTAGCGATAATTTTTTGTTGATCATCGACGATATCTGCTTGGTATTCCCGAAATACTGGCTCGCCTTCTTTTGCTAATTCCTGAATCGTGGTGATTTCATTGCTAGGAATTTTTAGGCGCGCAGTGACTTTGCTATTACCAGGGGCAATAAACTCAATATGTGAGCTTTTGTCCCAGACCACGTAACTGCTGCCCAGCTGGTGCATCAGCATTATCATATAGAATGGGTCCACCATCGAATACAGACTGCCGCCAAACTGAGTGCCCACGATGTTTTTGTTCAGCGTATTCAGCCCCATACTTACCACACACAAACCTTGATCGAGATTGAGGTGATCGATTCTGATACCAGCGCCTACGTATGGTGCATAAGTGTTGATACGCAGCTTCAGTAGGTGGGGTGTCAATAACGGCATGATACTTTGTTTGGCTCTGCGTTTTAGCGTCTCAAAATTGGTAGGTAGCAAACTCATAAATTCGTCCTATTGCTTCTTTTATATTTTTTAGTGATACCGTTTGAATCAAATTTTTTAGTGTACTTCTATCAAAGAGCAGTCACGAAAGGGAATTTATCATAAGTAAAAAATATCAAAACCGCTAGGCTTAAAGCGTAACTGACATGGATTTTCTATAGTTACTTAAAAGTTATAATAAACTATTTATTATAACTATCTTTGATATTTAGTTATGTGATGACAAATATCTAGATACAGATAATTATTAAAAAAAAGGTCATTTATTCTAATTTAAAGCCTATATTAAGTGTATTTTTTCCTCATGGTTTTCTATTAAGTTCAATTTTTCATCAAATGGAAACTTTAATTTATATATTATAATAGTGTATGGACTTTTTGAGTGATTCTAAGTTCGCATTTCGAGTTCTCATGTCATACAATGGCTTGCAATTTTTAATGGACGCTTTAGTCACATTAAATTTCACTATCAAATTATCAGTTAAATAAAGCCTCAGTCGACATAAGGAAATGTGATGAGTAACACTCAGATCCCTTCTTCAGGGTCTAATCAGCAGTCATCAAATCCATCTAATTACGACAGCGAGCCATCAGGTAGCTACCTTGATTTACACAAACCAAGCGCAAGCTTTGACAGTCGTGACGCTTATCTAAATCATGAACTACAAATCATGCAGCCAAAACGTTGGCGTCCCAATTTGCCGTTTCGTGATTATCGCTTTGAGTATGAAGATACTATTCCTGCAATGGCGGCGACGATTGGTAAAGTGGTTATGGTGGGTGCTATTGCGGCAACATTTGCAGGTCCACTTGGTTTGGGCGATGCGTTTGTTTTAGAAAACGTTCGTTATGAGCTATTAATCGTTTCATTTTTTATTATCTTATTTTCAGGATTTCTACTCCCGACAGCCAACCTTGCAGGTACTCACGGCCCCCTTATTCCGCTTATTCCTATTGTCGTGGCCGCTGGCGGCCATCCCATGGCCTTTGGTCTGCTCATCGGTGCTTTCGGCTTGCTATTGGCAATCAGTAAAGGGGGCAGTCTGCTTGCTAATTTGACCAGTAAAGGGGTGTGCGGTGGCCTCTTGATTTACTTAGGGTTTATCGGTACCACCTCACAGGTCAAAAACCTCTTTGCATGGGCAGAAGGTATTGGCATGTCGCATATTGCCTTCTTCATTATTTTGGCTACTATCCTGTTATATGCATTACTTGAGCATTGGCAAAAACGCTGGCTTGCGGTTCCGCTAAGCTGTGTACTAGGTGGCGGACTTGCATTTGCATTGGGTGCACCCTTTGAGTTCAAAACTGCACCAGGCTTACCAAACATGAATCCAATGTATTGGTGGGGTGAAAATACCGGTTGGATGCTAGGATTACCTACGGTTGAAAGCTTTATTGTCGTACTGCCATTTGCTATTTTGGCAGTTGCGATGTGGTCACCAGATTTTTTAGGTCATCAGGTTTTCCAAAAAATTAGCTATCCTAAACGTACTGAAAAGGTACTCATGGATATCGATGACACAATGACCAGCGCTTCGTTTCGTCAGGTCGTCGGCTCTGTATTGGGCGGTGCTAACTTTGCGTCATCGTGGGGCACCTATATTGTCCCAGCAGCGATTGCCAAACGTCCGATTCCTGCCGGTGCCTTATTGACAGCATTGTTCTGCATTATCGCAGGGGTTTGGGGCTATCCAATGGATTTGGCTATTTGGCAGCCAGTGATGTGTGTGGCATTGATCGTTGGTGTTTTCATTCCACTGCTTGAAGCTGGTATGGAAATGACGCGCGAAGGAAAAACCACTCAGTCTGCTGCGATTGTGGTGTTTGCTTCAGCACTGGTAAATCCTGCCTTTGGTTGGTCACTCACGTTGTTGCTCGATAACTTGGGCTTGATTGGCTCGAAAGAACGTAGCGCCAATTTGACTAAAATGAGCCGCTGGATCATACCGGGTATTATGTTTGTGGTACTGACAGGCGTAATGGCTATCGTTGGTATGCTGCCGGGTATTCCGGCATTGATGGCTAACTTCCGTCATTAGTAGTATGCTGAATAAACGATAATAGAACAAACTAAGTCAGCGAAAGCTGGCTTTTTTATGGGTGATGCTATGATAATAATTGGCTTGTAAAACAATGACTCTCGCCCCATAACTAGCAGTATTATAAGACTTTTAAGAGCAATGAATTCTATGGTTAATGTCTCAGAATCGAGTCCTATCGATGATAAAAAAGCCCGTCTTAAGCATTTAATTCAGCGCCTGCCAAATTTGCCAGGGGTCTATAAGATGCTGGGAAAAAACGGTGATATCTTATACGTTGGCAAAGCTAAATCACTCAAGAGCCGTGTGAATAGCTACTTTGCTAAAACCATTGACCATCCAAAAACACGGGCGCTAGTGGCACGGATACATAATATTGAAACCATTATTACCCGTAGTGAGACCGAAGCGTTATTGCTCGAGCAAAACTTGATTAAAGAATATCGTCCGCCTTATAACGTGCTATTGCGTGATGACAAATCTTATCTTTATGTATTTATTTCAGCGGATAAGCCTTACCCGCGATTGGCTTATGGTCGCGGTAAAGGCAATCACCAAAAAGGTCGCTTTTTCGGTCCTTTCCCCTCTGCTCATGCCGCCAAAGAGACACTGGTGCTGATGCAGAAAATGTTTCAAATGCGCCAATGTACCAATACCTTTTTTAAGCAACGTAAGCGTCCTTGTCTTGAGTATCAGATTAAGCGTTGCCGTGCGCCCTGTGTGGGCTTGGTATCGGCCGAAGAATATGCAGAAGACGTCAATAATACCATTCGTTTCCTAAAAGGCGACTCTAGCGATATTCATAGCGCTTTGATTGAGAAAATGGAAGCTTCTGCTGAAGAATTAGATTTTGAAAAGGCCGTGTTTTATCGCGATCAGCTGTCTATGCTGCGTGAAGTACAAGCTAAGCAAGCTGTTTATACTGTGCAAGGCGAGGCGGATGTGATTGCTATTGCCAGTCAAGCAGGCATGACTTGTGTCAACGTCTTGACCGTACGTGGCGGTCGTGTGTTGGGCGGTAAGAATTACTTCCCTGACGTTGATAGTAGCGAGCCTCTTGCTGATAATTTATCAGCATTTATTACCTCATTTTATTTTCAGGTGACGGATGACTTGCCCGCAGAAATCATGTTGAGTCATGAATTACCGGATCAGGTGGCGGTTAGTGAAGCACTGGCGAGCCATTTTGGCAGTAAAGTCGTTATAAAAACTAGCGTCCGTGAACACCGTGCTGAATGGTTAGATTTAGCCAAACTCAATACCAATAACGCGCTAAAAACCAAGCTGGGCGACTATTTAGAGTTGCATGCGCGCTTTGGTGCCTTAAAAGATGTCTTAGCGGACGTCACTGATAGAACCATTGATCGCATAGAGTGTTTTGATATCTCCCATACCATGGGCGAGGCGACCATTGGTAGCTGCGTAGTCTTTGACCAAGGTGGCTCGCGTCGCCGTGATTATCGCCAATATGCGATTCATGACATTGTCGGTGGTGATGACTATGCGGCGATGAAGCAAGTGCTGACACGGCGCTATAAAAAGCAGCCATTGCCTGATTTGTTGCTGATTGATGGTGGTAAAGGGCAGCTTGGCATCGCTAAAGAAGTGCTGACCGAGTTAGGTATTCTTGGTGATACTTTACTGATTAGCGTGGCAAAAGGTGAAGGACGTAAGGCAGGGCTTGAAGTGCTGCATTTTATCGATCATGAGCCACTTGATTTGCCGATGGATAGCAAGGCGCTGCATTTACTGATGCATATTCGCGATGAGGCACATCGTTTTGCGATTACGGCGCACCGTAAGAAGCGCGATAAGCGCCGTTCATCGTCAGTATTAGAGGTGATTCCGGGGCTGGGTGAAAAGCGCCGTCGTGATTTACTCAATCATTTTGGCGGATTGCAACAATTGCTCGGTGCATCGCAGCAAGAATTGGCAGGCGTGCAAGGGATTGGGCCAGTACTTGCAAAAACGGTTTATAAAGTATTGCACGAGTAGGCATTTACATTCTACCTACCTGTCTATCTGTCTAAATTTTTAGTAGTAGGGTAAACAGTTTCTAATGTATTACATAGGTAATGGGTACAGTAACTTTTGTTGTAATAAACTCATTATCCTTAGTACCGGCTTTGAATATCATTTTTCTAGCATCACGCAGAGCTCTTAGGTCTAATGACACGACGCCTGATGACTCAGTAACAGAAATGGAACTAATTTGACCGGATTTATCAATCAATATGCTCAGGACAACTTCATATTCCTCACCAGCTTTCAAACGTCTAGCTGCTCTGTGTGGAACTGTGAACTGAGGTTGACGCAATATTTCAGCAGGCTTAATAACAGGCTCTCTTGTCGCTAGACTCTGACAGCCCGATAGTAATATGCCAGTAAAGATAAAGGGTAGTAGTTTCATAACCAGCTGACCTAGTCTGCTTTTATTTTATAAGTCACAAATTTAAAGTCTAAGTCACTTTTTTCATCGTGCATTTGCTCAGATTCTTCGGCCACTTCAAACTCATTTGGCAATTCAGGATAAAATGCATCGCCATCAGTGATTTCAGTATCGACGTGAGTCAGCTCAATGCGATCGGTATACATCAACGCATCGCTAAACACGCGCTCGCCACCAATCACCCAAATCGTATCAAGATGCGCACCATGTGCCAGACTTGCTGCTTGCGTTAATGCATCATCTAAATTATGCACCACGTAAGCATTGCTTTTACCGACCAAACCTTTTTGTTCGGCATAATCTAGCTGGGTGCTGATGATGAAGCTCACGCGTTTTGGCAAAGGCTTGCTGCCCATTGATTCAAACGTCTTACGACCCATAATGACGATACCTTGAATCGCACCATCATTTTGTTTGGTCGTCATGCTTTTAAAATGCTGCAAATCTACTGAGATATGCCACGGTAGCTCATTATCTTTGCCGATACAGCGGTTGCTACTGATAGCTGCGATTTGGGCAACTTCGGTGTGGGCATAACTCATAACGTATCCTTTTTATTGTCTTTAACATGCTACTTTCATTTGCTGTATTTGTTTGAAACTTTCAATCAGACAAAGGCTAGACCGCAACCTTTGCCTTAATCGCAGGATGCGACTCGTAACCATCAACGCTAATGTCTTCGTATTTGAAAGCAAAGATATCTTTCACATCAGGATTAAGCGTCAGCGTTGGCAGCGTATATAGCGAACGTGTCAACTGTAATTCAACTTGCTCGCGGTGGTTTTGATAAATATGACAATCGCCACCCGTCCAGATAAATTCGCCCACTTCTAATCCGCATACTTGCGCGACCATATGGGTCAGCAAGGCATAACTGGCAATATTAAATGGCACACCTAAAAATAAATCTGCTGAACGCTGATAGAGCTGGCATGACAGTTTATTATCCGCTACAAAGAACTGAAATAGCGTATGACAAGGCGGCAGCGCAACTTGATCTGCTTCACAGGGATTCCAACCAGACACAATCAAACGTCTTGAATTGGGATTGGTTTTTATTTGCTCAATGACTTGGGTGATTTGATCGACACCATCATTATTGTAGCTCCCATCTTCACGCTGGCTTGCGCCATAATTGCGCCACTGATGACCATAGACAGGGCCTAAATCACCAGCAGGGCGATTAAAGCGTGCCGTCTGTTCAGCCGTTGACCACTCATTCCAAATACGTACGCCATTGGCTTGTAGATAATCAACATGGGTGCTGCCACTTAAAAACCAAAATAGCTCATAGACGATAGATTTAAAGTGGACTTTTTTAGTGGTTAATAATGGGAAACCGTCGGCTAAATTAAAACGGAGCTGCGCGCCAAAGTGGCTCAGCGTACCAGTGCCAGTACGATCGCCTTTTTCAGTGCCTTCAGTCAGGACAAGATGCAGCAAATCTAGATAGGCTTGCTCATTTTTACTCTGCTTGTTGTTACTAATAATGGAGTTGCTCATGGTCATAAAATTGCTCTTCTACGCTATTAAAACGCATAGTTGTATTGTTTTTTAACAGGCTACTTGATGTGAATTAGTGCTTAATAAGCCGACTGCTTACCCCAGTCATAGATACCACGTTTGTAAGCGTATACCAGCATAATGAAACCAATAATAATCATGGGAGCGCTGAGTATCTGCCCTTTGGTCATCCAACCTAGTAATACAAATCCTTGGTCCGCATCGGGTTGGCGGAAAAACTCAATGATGAAGCGGCTGATGCCATAGCCCAATAAAAATACTGCCGATGCTGCCATACGTGGGCGCGGTTTTGATGAATACCACCATAGGAATAGGAATAATAATAACCCTTCGGCAAGTGCCTCATACAGCTGTGAGGGGTGGCGAGGTAGCAAATACTGCCCATTTACTTCAAGCATCAACTCTTGCAGCTCAGGGTTGGTTTGCAATTGCTGCATATCAGTAGCAGCCGCTTGCGGGAAGTAGGTAAGCCAGTTATAGCCACCGTTAGAGACGCGGCCCCATAGCTCGCCATTGATGTAATTGCCAATACGACCAAATAACAAGCCCGTTGGCACGCAAGGAACGATAAAATCCAGTACCTGAAACGGGGTCTTTTTATACTTACGGGCAAAATATAACATGCCCAGTAAGACACCAATCATGCCGCCATGGAAAGACATACCGCCTTCCCAGACTTTGAAAAGGTAAGCGGGGTTTTGTAAAAATTCACCGAATTGATAAAACAATACATAGCCGACACGACCGCCCAAAATGACGCCAAGTGCGCCAAAAAATACCAAGTCGGACACCATGTCAGTGTTCCAATTGTCACGTTTGGTGCTGCGATACCAAGCCAGACCAAAGGCGGCGGCAAATGCCAACAAATACATTAGGCCATACCAGTGCACTTCTACTGGACCCAAAGACAGCGCTACAGGATCGTACTGAGGATGTATCATCATAAAGGCATCATAAATTTGGTAATAGAATGCTGCTCATAATAGCAAAAATAGCCAGTGAGGCATACCAAATTACGGTGAGGCTCATCTCATGGTAACAACTTATCTGCTACGGGTAACATCTAGAAAGAAAGCCAGAAAACCGCTAAGATATAAAAAAGCTGCTGAAGATAAGTGCCATCATAAATATTGCATCATTATATTTAATGAAGCGTTAGATACTGCGCGCTTGCGCTAATGCACCGTATTAATGGATTAACCGTATTTTTAAGGAATGATTATGCAAGCTAAGTTATCAAAAGTAGCAATATTACCTAAATTTTTACCTTCTAAAAAACAGTTGATGCAACTGGGTTTATTTAGCTTAGCGGCTTTAGCTTTGACTCCTGCTCAGGCAGTGAACAGTAGTATTGAGCAAGTGACCATTTATCAGGGCTTAGCCAGCGTAACTCGCGCGTTACCAATCAATGGTAGCGGTGAGCAGACGCTGGTTTTTTCTTGTCTGTCCCCTTATATCGATAAAGACAGCTTGAGCGTGCAAGCAGCAAATGGCGTCAATGTTGGTGAAGTCAGTATTGAGACTTTAAGCGGTGAGCAAGCAGCGCAGTGTCAGTATCAAGGTGAGGCCAGAGTTCAGACGCAGCAGGATAGTTTAGCCGTTATCAATGCTGAATTAGAAGCAGCACACTTAGCAAAAGCTTACTTGCAAAACCTAACCAAGGTCACGCAAATCAGTACAGATGGCACGCTTGCCAATAATGCGCGCGATCTGGAAACACAAGCGGTCAGTATTAACAAACGCATATTAGAAATTCAGCAGCGCCAAGCCCGTGCGCAAGATGCGCTCGACCAACTAATGGCAGGCAGCGCGACTTCCACTCAAAATAGTGTGACTCAAGTGAGTGTACGTACTGCCAGTCGAGTACCAAGCAGTGTAAAACTGCACTATCAAGTACGCGGCGCGGGTTGGGAGCCAACATATCAAGCACGGCTGAATACTGAAACCAAGCAATTAAATATCATTGCCTCTGCGGTTATTGCCCAGCAGACAGGAGAAAACTGGCTCAATGTCCCTTTGATGCTAAGCTCTGTCAACCCCAATCAAAACACGACCAGCCAATTGCCACGAGTTGAGCGTTTTTCTTTATATGAAGAAGATAGAGAAAATTGGACTATATCTGTACCACCTATGGCGGAAAACATGCCTGTTGTGGTATCTGCAAGAGACAGCTATGGCGGTGCCTCGACACCTAACATGGCACCGCTGCCAAGCTTTACCGTTAGCAGTCAGAATAAAAACGGCATTACCGAATACCGCTTGCCGCAGCGTATTAGTATTCCAAGCGATGGCAGGCGCGTACGGACGGTCATTGATGAGCAGTCGGGCAGTAGCAAGCTATGGATTCGTAGTACGCCGAGTGTGGAGGCAGCTGGCTATTGGTATGCATCCGCACCGTTTTTGACACCAGCTTGGGTAGATGGTTCGCTACAGCTATACCGTGATGATAATTATGTCGGGCAGGCGCGCTATAATTATCAAGCGCTCAAAGAGCAAGGTATCGGTTTTGGTATTGACCCTAATACCATCGTAAAGCAGATAGCTGATGAAGATAAGCAGGGTGATAAAGGCGCTTTCAATCGCACGCAAACCTTGACTAAAACACAAGCGTATCAATTTACCAATCAGCACAACCGACCTATGCATTTACAAGTATTAGGCAGTGAGCCGATTAGCCGCGACGATAGTCTTAAAGTAACCATCACTCATACACCGCCAGTGACTGAGCGTGACTGGAATGACAATAAAGGTATGGTTGCGTGGGAGTTCGATTTACCAAGTAAACAATCGAAAGTCATACAGTCGACCTCTCAGATTAGTTATCCTGCTAGCAAAAACTTATCAGTGAACTAATTTGTCAGTGAACTAAGTCCACACTTAAATCAAGCTTGGCTGTTTGCTAAGCATATTTTTAGTAAAATTAGGAGTCTTATGTGTATTGTCGCCATTGCTTGGCAACTGTTTGATGAGCTGCCTTTGGTGTTATTGTCCAATCGCGATGAGTTTTTGCAGCGTCCGACAGAGCTGCTACATCAATGGGAAGATAAGCCTGTTTTTGCAGGACGCGATGTACAAAGTGGCGGTACTTGGCTGGGTATTCATCAACAGCCCCATCAAGCCAATCATCAAGGTAGTCATCAAGGTAGTCATCAATACAGTCATCAAGTGCCTCAAGAATATTATCAGCAAAACGGACGTTGGGCTGCGGTATTAAATTTTCGCGATGGCGTGCAGGCAAGCTCTGATGAGCGCTCACGCGGGGCGCTAGTCACGGATTTCTTAACCAGTGATATCAGCCCGATGGAGTTTGCACGGCAGATTAGTTTGCAAAACTATGCTGGGTTCAATCTCATTATTGGAGATATGACACAAGCCGTTATTGTCAATAATCGTGGTCATGCTCCTATGCCACTATATGCAGGACTGCATGTCATTTCCAATGGTCAGCCTGAGGACAGCTGGTTTAAAACTGAAAAGCTGCGAGGTAGGCTGCGCCAAGAAGTATTGCCACTAATCGCTGAGAATAGCGAACCTGAGTACTGGCAAGAAGCTGCCTTTGCGGTATTGTCTGACAATACGCAAGCCCCAGTGGATAAGCTGCCAGAGACTGGAGTGGCTGTCGAGATTGAGCAGATTCTGTCTTCTATTTATATAGAGCCTGTCGCTTTTAATCATACGCAAAATAATTTGCCCACTTATGCGACACGTACCCAAAGCATTTTAACCCTGAAATGTCATTCTCAGTTGGCAGATTCAGCAGTGGATGAGATTGCTAGATTAGTAAGCCGAGAGTGTCAGCATGATAATTATAAAGAATGTCGGCATGATAGTCATAAGTAGCCTATAGGCTTTTAATCTATTAGCTTTTTAATCTATTAGCTTTTTAATCTACTCTTAATAAGGCTCACGTACAATTTCCATGAGAAGTTTGATACTACAGTTTTAATATCTAACAATAGAGAATCAACAATCCCTTTATTAAAGAATGGATTTCACTTTAAATTACTATTTATATGGCGTAAGATAAATATAGATGTCACTAAAGTTCATACCAGTTGAGTAAATGATTATAAAACAAGGAGTGTGAAATGAGCATGATGAAGTCATTGATATTTATTGAACCAGGTAAAATTGAAATTGTAGATAAAAAAATCCCTGATGTAGGCCCTAATGATGCCTTGATAAAAATTACGACCACGACCATTTGTGGTACTGATATCCATATCTTTAAAGGTGAGTATGCCGTTGCAAAAGGCTTAACCATTGGTCACGAGCCAGTAGGTATCATTGAAAAGCTTGGTAGCGCAGTCATGGGCTATGAAGAAGGGCAGCGAGTCATTGCTGGCGCCATTTGTCCAACGTTTACCTCCTATGCCAGTCAAGATGGTTTCCCTTCACAAGACGGTGGTTATCTTGATGCAGATGGTAGATGTTCTTGTCACGGTTATAAAGCCACAGGCGGCTGGCGTTTTGGTAATCACATTGACGGTACGCAAGCAGAGTATGTGCTAGTGCCAGATGCGCAGGCCAATCTATGTCCAGTGCCAGATGGACTGACGGATGAGCAAGTGTTGATGTGCCCTGACATTATGTCGACAGGCTTCAAAGGCGCAGAAAACGCCAATATTCAGATTGGTGATGTGGTTGCTATATTTGCACAAGGCCCTATCGGTTTATGTGCTACTGCCGGGGCAAGGATTAAAGGCGCCTCGATGATTATCGCTGTCGATGGCAATAATGACCGTTTGGCCATGGCAAAAAAACTGGGAGCAGATATTACTCTAAACTTCACAGAAGTTGACGTGGTTGATGAGATCATGAAAATCACTGGCGGTCGTGGGGTGGATAGCAGTATCGAGGCGTTAGGTTTACAGTCTACGTTTGAGCAATGTCTCAAAATATTAAAACCAGGCGGTACACTCTCAAGCTTGGGTGTGTATTCTGAAGATTTAGTCATTCCAATGGCTCATTTCGCTTCTGGTCTTGGCGATCATACGATAAGAACGGCTCTCTGCCCAGGAGGTAAAGAGCGTATGCGCCGATTGATGAATGTCATCGAGTCTGGTCGAGTGGATTTATCAGAGATGGTGACGCATACCTATGCCTTGGATGATATTGTAGAGGCCTATGACTTGTTCATGCATCAGCGTGACGGCGTACTAAAAATTGCTATCAAGCCATAATTATTCCGCAAGATATAATCGCTATATAATAGAAGAGCCTGCATCTAAAGGATACAGGCTCTTCTATTACGTGTTACTTTTAATCAAAATGTCAGTTCATCCTATCAACAAGTGATTGTCTTGTTCAGGAATAATAAGCTCTTGTCTTAGAGGTAGCTCAGGCACTAGCTCTTGCAAGGCACGGCGATAAACGCCTCGTTTAAAATGAATCACTTGTCCAAGTGGATACCAGTAACTGACCCATTGCCAATGATCAAATTCTGGTTTGCCCTCATCAAAGCGGATATGTTGAGTGTTCGTCTCATCTAAGCGTAGCAAAAACCATTTCTGTTTTTGCCCAATACATAAAGGATGCTGTCCATGCCGCACATAGCGTTTTGGCAGACGATAACGCAACCAATCTTGCGTCACTGCCAATAAGTCTACATGACGCGGGTGTAGGCCGACCTCTTCCCAGAGCTCGCGATACATCGCATCCATCGGCGTCTCCCCACGGTCGATACCGCCTTGTGGGAACTGCCAAGCGTTGTGACCAATACGTTTTGCCCACAGAACCTGCCCTTGTGTATTTGCCAAGATGATGCCGACATTGGCGCGAAAGCCGTCTGCATCTATCATGATTAAACCTTTTTAATTTATTTAAAATAGCTTATTTTGAGCTAGAACCGTGACAGCAATCATAATTATTATAAGGTGATGGTTGTCGATATTAGGTCAAAATAAGATTCATTACAGTTATTAAACCAAGAAACAAGCAAAATGTGTAACAGTATTTTGCTATAAAATGTTTCACGAGCTTAACTGTTTAAAATCAACCAGTTATAATTAAACTTTTGTAATGTTTTTTTGGGAATCTTACTGCAAAGATAGATTCTAACTATAAGAGGATAGGTTTGAATAATAAACAGTAGGCGGTGTATGAATGTTAATTCACTGCTAAGAAAATTTTAGTAAAAAGGTTTAATTAAAAATAAGGCTGCAAAAGACAAATAGGTGAGCTATTTATAATAATAATGATTTTGGATGATAAGGGCTCGATAAAATGTGCCATTGGCTTATGCTACACTAGCCAAGTAAAACATATTGCCAGAAAATAAAAATCGGGCAACGAGCTAATTAAAATAAGGAATGGTCAAGATGTCAGAGTCAAAAGCAAGTGTAACGTGGCAAGAAAACAAAGCATTTATGGGCGTGTCACCATCAGGGCATAATGTACAGATCGATGCCGATAAAGAAAAAGGCGCAAGTCCGATGGAGCTGATTCTATTGGGGCTTGGTGGGTGTGCTAGCTATGATGTGGTAGCAATTTTACAAAAATCGCGCCAAGAGGTGACAGACGTACGTTGTGAGCTGACCGCTCAGCGTGCTGAAACTGTACCAGCTGTCTATACTGACATTCACATGCATTTTGTGGTGACAGGACAAGATGTCAAAGAAAGCCAAGTAGAGAAGGCCATAAAACTGTCAGCAGAAAAATACTGCTCGGCCAGTAGAATGTTGGTACAAGGTGGGGTGAACGTCACCCATGATTTCGAAGTGATTGCAGGGTAGGGGCAAGTATACTAATGAATGCACTTCTGGAATTAGTCTCTGATACCGCAGCGTCCGCCATTTGGGCGATGGTCGTAGCAAGTTTACTACCGCTTGCCATGGCATTGACAGCGAAAGCTATTGGCGGCTTTAATTTGGCTGACAATGCCCATCCACGTGATTTTTTACAAGGTACGACGGGCGCGGCCGCACGTGCTAACGCGGCCCAGCAAAACAGCTATGAGACGTTGCCAATATTTTTGGCAGCAGTACTGACGGCAATGCTGTTCTTTGTCCCACAATCGATTATCAATATACTGGCTTGGTTGTACGTGCTGATTCGTATCGGTTTTTGCGTGGCTTATATTACTAATTTGGCGACGTTTCGCTCCATACTTTGGGTGTTATCGATTGCCTGTTGTTTGATGTCATTCTATTTAGCGATTAGAGTGAGTATTTAATCTTATTCGTTAGACAGATTACCTTTAAGATAAAAGCAGCTATTATTGGCGCACACTGGCTTGCAGTGCACTAATGATAGCTGCTTTATTTTTTTCTCTTTTAATACTGTCCCATAAAACTTTTGCTTCGCTATAGCCTTTGATGAGCATTGCTAACCACTGCTTGTAACGACCAACCAAGATAACTTCAGTTTTAGCCTGGCCTTCCAAAAATCTTATCTGATGGGTGACCATCGCTTCCCACGACAACGTTGCTGCATTTAGCATGGCATCATCTGAACCGCAATCCACGCGAGCAACCAAATCGGGACGGGTAACCGCGCCGCGACCCAACATTAAATGCTCTGTACCAGCTTGAGTCATACAGTTTTTCGCGTGTTCTGCATTCCATATTTCACCGTTGGCAATGACTGGAATATCTAGCGTGTTAAAGCTCTGGATTTTGTCCCAATAGGCTGGTGGCTTATAGCCTTGGGTTTTGGTCCGTGCATGAATGGTCAGCCAATCAGTACCACTGTCGCTAACCGCAGCTTTAATATCATCCATACGACTGGTATCGGTGTAACCTAAACGAATTTTGGCTGATACTGGAATATGAACGGGAACAGCTTGCCGCACCGCGCTGATAATCTGATACATGGTTTCGGGTTCATCCAATAATACCGAACCACCACGGTGGCTATTGACCGTCTTGGCAGGGCAACCAAAGTTGATATCAATTGCTGGTGCACCAAGCGCGGCAGCATAAGCTGCATTTTCTGCCATGAGTTGCGCTTCACTACCGAGCAACTGGACATGAATAGGCGTGCCAGAGGCAGTCTTGGCATCATGACGCAATTCTGGAACGTATTTATAAAATACATGCGCTGGCAATACGTGCTGAGTCACACGGATAAATTCGCTAACCGACCAATCATAAGGGCGACCCAAGTCTGATGCAATTTGCGTGAGGATTTGCCGCATTAATGGGTCGGTCAAGCCTTCCATTGGTGCAAGGAGGCGGACGGGATTGGCGAATAACTGACGGATGGTATTTTGACGTATTTGAAGTTGCTGATTAGTATTCATGCTTGTCGTTCACTGCTACAAGGGTGCTGTTAAAGGATTGCCATAAAGACAGGTAGGCTAGAGGTTTAGAGTGGCAAATACAGAGAGTGACTAACTGAGAAAAATTAAGTGTTACCAAAAATCACTTTTTTGCCTGTCTGCAAACCAGATATCAAGTCTTTAATATTATGGATGTCCAAATTGCTCTGGGCACGTGTGCAAGCGACGTAGAGCAAACGCAACTCTTCAGGGCTTATTTTGACCGCATTGGTCGTCACATCATAATAAAAGTCATCGTCCAACTGTACCTTTCCCCATTCGAGCCCTTTCGCCTTATGGGCAGTGGAGATAACATAGTCAGCATTTTCGATACTGGTGAGACTATTGACTGCTTGGCTCAGGACATTGGTGCCATGATCATCGACGAGTTTCACCAGTGTTTTTAGATCACTGCCTTCATTGGTTTCAGAATACTCTTGCACATCGCCCCAATTATAAAAATATGCCAGTTCGGGTACGCCATATGCCGATTTACCATTCTTCAAATTTTCAGCTGCCTGACAAAATTTAAGCATACGATCGGTATCGGCTTGTAGCGCCACGCGGTGTCCCAACTTTAATCCAGTTAATAATTGCGACATTGCGGCGGCATTAGTACGACAAAGGATGGCATCTTTTTTACTATGTACCATACCCTTATCAGTAGAAGATTGCTTATTAGGATTGCCTTTTAACGGGACATCTTCTTGCAATGCTTTGAGCAAAGTATTGGCAATCTCAGCAATCGGTTCGCCAAAACGAAATGACTGCGTTAACAAGGTTTGTGGTAAGGGTAGTTTTTTCATCGCATTGACTGCGCCGCGCCATTCATAAATCTGCTGATGAGCGTCACCCACATAAATCACTTGCCGTGGCTGCTGTGTCAAAATTCCCATCATCAATGGATCGGCATCTTGGGCTTCATCAAACAAAATAAAATCAGCGGGAATACTGGGCTTTGATAACGCCCATAATTTCAGATAAATATCATGCCCGATACCAGCGGGGTGACGCGCATCAATCGACTGTAGCCAACGCTGCTCGACGGCTGGATAGAGCATTTCGCGCAGCTGCTCGGCATCAGAATCATCGAGCCAGCTGGGAAACAATATATGTCTAGGTGCAGGATAACTGGCATGGGTACTACAAAAATTGCTGACAGCATCACTGACGAATCGCGATAGTCGGGCTGGGGTGAGGGTAATATATTTGTTTATACCATCCATTTGCCGACGTACTTGGACGGGCTGCAAACCCAAATCATCACCCAAACGCTTGGGTGAAAAACGCGGCAACGACAGCTTAGCAGTGACATCACGGGCGACATGCCGATAAGCAAGCGAATGAAAGGTGCGACATTCCACATGCGGTGGAAACTTTGAGCGAGCATCATTGGCAATTGTTTTGTTAAAGGCTAAATATAAGCCGCGTCCACGCAAACGCTCACCAATCAGTTTTAAGGTCGTCGTCTTACCAGCACCCGCATAAGCCACCACTTTAAATGACTTGTGATCCATCGCCATGTTAAGCGCGCTCAGCTGCTCATCAGTGGGATCGCTCATATAAGCTGGCATAGATGCGGACATAAAAAATTACCTAAAAGAGTAAAACGGATCAAAAATGACGGGGGTAAAAAAAGCCACTGCATAGACAATGGCTGACTCGTCATGTGCACTTGCAAAATACTTGCAAGCGCACATGACAATAATACAAAAACTCATAGAAAATAAAGGTGGAAATAAGCAGGTTATAGTAACAGATTAGCGCGTTGGCTGTTTTTGAAATAAGTGTCTGACAAGTGATGTTATTCTTTATTTAACCCTGTATCGCTTGCTAAAGCAGGACTGTGTTCTTCTTTAATTAAAATTTTCGCTAAAAATAATCCTAGCTCAAACAACAACCACATCGGAATGGCGAGCATCAACATCGACACCCCATCAGGCGGTGTAACAACCGCAGCAACGGCGAAACAGCCGACAATAATATAACGGCGTTTATCTTCTAGGCTCTGAATGGAGACGACGCCCGTCAATATCAATAGCAAGGTGACGACTGGAATCTCAAAGGTTAAACCAAATACCATAAAGAGTTTGAGTGCAAAACTTAAATAACTATCGATATCGGTCATTGGCAATACGTTCTGCGGCGCGAACATAATAAAGAATTTGAGAACGCCTTTAAGGACAATAAAATAAGAGAAAGCCACACCCGCATAAAATAAAAATATAGAGGACATCAAAACGGGAATGGCGATTTTTTTCTCTTTTTTATATAAACCGGGTGCGACAAACGACCAGATTTGATACAAAATGTAGGGCATTGCAAAGAATGCTGCGACAAAAACAGTCAGGCGTATCGGTGCCATAAAGTTAGAGGTGATATCCGTCGCGATCATCGTTGCGTTGGCAGGCAACTGGGCAACCAATGGGTTGGACAAAAAATCATAGAGCTCGCGTGAAAATCCGACCAAGGCTAAAAATATTACCAGTACCGCGACGCATATCTTTATGAGATGTCTACGCAGCTCAATCAAATGCTCAGTAATCGGCATATCGCCAAGTGAGCTTAAGATATCGCCAGAGTCCTCAGTATTGCTATCGACATTACCATCAATGGTAGCTGTTGAGGTCTCGATATCTGAATCCGCGACTTTTTCTTGACGGCTTTTTTTACGTTTAAATAAGCCCACTAATGACTCTCCTGCTCATGAACAGAAGCCTGTTTAGGTAAAGGACTGTCTATATGGCTGTTTAGTAAGATATCGGCTTTATAATGTGGTAAGTAGGGCGGTTGCGGCAAACGACGCGCTTTATCATAAGCACCAAGACGAAACCACATATTTTCCCACGGTCTAGTTGTGATGGTTTGAGACACTGGATTGGCGTTATCACTACAGTCAGTTTTTAGACTATCATTATCGCCTTGTGCCGATGACTGCTCAGGGCTTTCTGGTTTCTCAGCCTGTCTATTACTGTCATAGGCGTAGTCAAACGCTTTTGGCTGCACTGGTCGATTATCATCATTCTCACTACTGGCTTGACTACTTTGACTAGGCGTATTGTCATCGCCTGGATCACGCGATGCTTTTAAATGCTGGTTTTGCGAGGATTCAAAATCTTGCATACTGCCGCGCATCTCCGCCATCTCACGCCTCATATCTGCTTCAGTCTGGCGAATTTTGGCCAGCTCTTTTTGCATAAGCTGGCGGGTCTCTGCCAAATCAAGCTCAGCTTCGATTTCAGATTGCAGGGTGGATACCGTGCGGCGAATTTTGGCATACCATTGCCCAGCGGTACGCGCTGCCTGTGGCAGTTTTTCTGGGCCCAAGACGATTAGGGCGATAACACCAAAGAGGAGTAGTTCAGAAAAGCCGATATCAAACATAATGTTCCGATGTCACTGTCTAAAAGGTCACTGTCTAGAGGCTATACATTATGCGTGTCATCAACCTTGGTGGTTGTTGGGCGCTCTTCAGTGTGTGCATTGCCATCATGATCGAGCACCACATGCTTTTTAGCATGCTCAGTATTTTCATCTTTGACCGCTTCTTTGAAGCCTTTGACTGCGCCGCCCAAATCTTTGCCAGCATTTCTAAGCTTTGAGGTGCCAAATACGACCACCACTACCACCAATAAAATCAGCCAATGCGTAATAGAAAAACTACCCATAAAGGTATCCTTGTGTCTTGGTTTTCAGTCTTTGTATGCCTACTTTGGGTGTATTGAATATCGTTATACTCAATACACAGCCTCGGTATACAATGCGGAGTAAAACAGAGCTATATTATAACCTGCACTTGTGACAAAAAGGTGAAATCAACAATAATCAAACAGGGCAATGGCCAAGCTTATAGAAACTATCGCGCCGCCTTTTCATCGATACCTGATAGACCAAAACGTCGACCTAGCTCGTTTAATACCGCATCCGACTCAATATCGAACCACGCCAGTCCAACCAATGTATGAAACCAGACATCGGCCACCTCATAGATGAGCTCGTGACGAGCGTCATCATATTGCGCTTTATTGCTATTTTCGTCGCAATTGGCAAAATCTTTGGCGGCAATGATACTTTCAGTACTTTCTTCGCCAACTTTCTCTAAAATTTTATTTAAACCCTTTGCGTATAAGCTTGCCACGTACGAGCTATCAGCATCCGCTTGTTTACGCTCTGCCAATACACCGTCAAGCTGTTGCAAAATAGAGCGATTGGTAGTTTCGTTGTCATGGTGACTGTGCTTGGCATCTGAAGGGATTACATCGTGAGCCTGCGTCTCGTTAGTTTCAGGAGTGGCTTTTTCTGCATCGCTTGAATGATAAATATCAGCAGGGTCTTTTAATACCTTATCGACGGTTTGCCATTCCGGCGTTTGGCCCGACAAATCTAAACGTTGATAGAAGCAAGACTCGCGACCAGTATGGCAAGCGATACCGCCAGCCTGAGTGACACTAAGTACAATCACGTCTGCATCACAGTCCAAGCGAATATCATGTACGGTCTGAGTATGACCCGATGACTCGCCCTTATGCCACAATTTGGCACGTGAGCGCGAAAAATAAACCGCTGTCTGCGTTTGCGCGGTTAACTGTAGTGCTTCGGCATTCATCCAAGCCATCATCAAAATACGCCCAGACTTATGATCTTGAGCAATTGCAGGAATCAAACCATCATCATTAAATTTTATGGCAGCCAGCCAAGCAGGTAAAGTCATAATATATCTGTCTTCTTGTTTATATAGAAATCAAAGGGGAATAAATGAATCGTAACTGATTCTATCTATGGTCTGAATAAAAAAGCGGTTGGCGTTAGGGCATGTCCTCAATATCAAATTCTGTAGAGATGTGGGTACAGCGCTTCTTTCATAATTTTATCAAGCGCAATGGATTTATTGAGTCGAAAGTCATAATTGACAAAATGCTGCCGCGCCTTGGCTACTGTTTCTCCAGTATGCATACGGGTAATTTTTATCACTATAGTGCCACCATTATTGTATAACGGCTCAACGCCTACTTCAAATAATAGCTCTTCACGCGCCCGTATGCGACTGACAATAATTAGTTGTAACTCATCGATAATTAAACCGTGATAATCTGCATCGATCTCTTTAATACCTTTAGAGTAAAAAAATCTTTGCCGCGCTTCACATAGCAATGCCGTCAATGATTCGAGCGTCAGGTACTGAGCCATATCAAGCTCAATATGACGCACACGCATCACTGTTTCAAAGACAAATATGTCGTTATCAAAGTCTAATTCTTGTTTTGACACGTTATCTCCTAGATTGATTGCAGGCTATGAGTGCTGCTAATCATGGTGTAGGTTGGTAGCGTCATCATCGTACGGTAGACGCTCGATAAGTGTGGTAAATAACTTTGTATTATTAACGCTCAGCTTATACTAAGGTTCAGTCTCTACTTAAGCACAGCTTAAGCTGACATTCAATCTATTTGGCGGTAAATCCGCAGTTTTATGAGTGTTTTGACTAAAATCTTTATAAATGGGCTCATACCCATTATCCACTGTCATGCGTACTAGGGCGTGTCCTCATTTTAAAAATGATGATAAGAATGAGATAAATTGCCGTCAAAAAGCGAAAATAGCGCAAATAATATCGAGATATGAATCAGCTATTTGACTTATCTTGGCAAAATTTAACCGTTTTCAGTCCATTTATTTGCTTTCGTTCAGATTGAGGACACGCCCTAGGCGAGGCGTAAAAGTTTCCTTGGCAAAACAGTGGATTATCTGCTAAAATACCGCCTCCCACCTCGAGGCAAATAGAGGTTTAGTGGGTGTTTTTACAGCCACTATTCGTTATTAACTATTTGACGACCAGGTTCTATCAAAGACAAAGAGGCAAATCATCATGAAAGTTAAGATGAAAACCAGAAGCGGTGCAGCTAAACGCTTCAAAAAAACAGCGAACGGCTTCAAGCGTAAGCAAGCAAACAAAAGCCATATCTTGACCAAGAAATCAGCTAAGCGTATTCGCCAGTTGCGCGGTCTAAAGATGGTGGACAAGTCTGACGAAGCAGCAGTTCGTCGCATGTGCCCATACATCTAGTAGGCTATCGTCATTTAGCTTTAATTAAGCGCTGTTTAATTTATAGCGACTGGATTAAAAATATCTGACTTTGCAATCTGATAGCGATGTCTACTATTCGATGACATCGTGATTCGTTTAATAATGATTAAAGAAATCTTGGAGTAATTTATGGCCCGTGTAAAACGTGGTGTACAGGCGAATCGTCGTCACAAAAAAATCCTAAAACGCGCAAAAGGCTACTACGGTGCCCGTTCACGTGTTTACCGCGTAGCGGTACAGGCAGTGACCAAAGCTGGTCAATATGCTTATCGTGACCGTCGCAACAAAAAACGTACCTTCCGTCGTCTTTGGATTGCACGTATCAATGCTGGTGCACGCTTAAACGGTTTAAGCTACAGCCGCTTTATCAATGGCATGAAATTGGCTAACATCACTGTCGATCGTCGCGTACTTGCTGACATCGCTATGCATGATGCAGCGACTTTCACAGCGTTGGTTGAAAAAGCAAAAGCGGCATTAGCATAAATATTAACCTTCCTTTAGGGTTGCTGCTTGTTTAGTCAGAATTTACAAGTAGTTATCTATATGGACAGGGATAATATTGATTAATAGTATGATATTAATAAAAGCTACCGCTGGTCGGTGGCTTTTTTTATATCACATTATCTTAATACTTCATGTCACAGCCTTGTTTTAGCACCAGCGCTAAATATGCTTTGTTGAGATAGCTTTTATTATCGTCTAAATATTCAAGCCATTCATATCACTGGTATTATTTTTGAATGACTGGGTAAATGGTTTGCAATATTTGGTCAAATCCCTACAATTACCAATCACTATTATTAATAGTCCGTTTAAATCAGGAAGAATGCATCTTATGACTACCCCTGCTGCTACCACCGATTTGTCGGCGCTACCGACCTTGTCCACAGAGCTAAGCGAGCTTAATGAAGCTCAGCTAAATGAGTTGGCCAGTGCCGCTGAAGCCTTGGTTCTACAAGTAAACGATGTGCGTGCGTTGCAAGATTTGCGTGTGCAATTGACCGGTAAAAAGAGCCCATTAACTGGCTGGTCAAAGCAGATGGGTAAACTCAGCAGCGACGATAAAAAAACCTACGGCGGCTGGTTACATCAAGTCCGTAGCCGTATTCAAGATGCGTTGACAGCGCAGCAGCAGCAGCTAGAAGTGGCGGCACTAAATGCCAAGCTTGCAAGCGAGAGCATTGATATCACCTTGCCTGCTCGCGGTGGTCAAAAAGGTCATTTGCATCCAGTGACCATGATTACCCAGCGTATGCAGCAGTATTTTATACAAGCAGGTTTCAACGTTGCTACTGGTCCTGAAGTCGAGAGTGATTACTATAACTTTGAGGCGCTTAATATTCCGTCGCATCATCCAGCACGCGCGATGCACGATACCTTCTATTTTGATGCGCACTATTTACTACGTACGCATACCAGCCCAGTACAGATTCGTACTATGGAAAAGAATGAACCGCCTATTCGCATTATTTGCCCAGGTCGCGTTTATCGCAATGACTCGGATCAAACGCATTCGCCGATGTTCCATCAGCTAGAAGGTTTAATGGTTACTGAGTCGAGCACTTTTGCTGAGTTAAAAGGCTTGATTAGTGAGTTCTTGGAGGCATTTTTTGCCAAAGAATTGACTGTACGTTTCCGTCCGTCATTTTTCCCATTTACCGAGCCGTCAGCTGAAGTGGATATCCTCGATGACAATGGTAAATGGCTTGAGGTCATGGGCTGCGGTATGGTACACCCACAAGTGCTGACCAACTGCGGTATTGATGCCGAAAAATATACTGGCTTTGCTTTTGGAATGGGGATTGAGCGCTTCGCGATGTTATATTACGGCATCGATGATTTGCGTTTATTTTTCCAAAATGACGTACGCTTTTTAAAGCAGTTTGGCTAGATTTTATTATTTAATAATACCTCTACCTTTACTCCAAAACCTTTATTATAAAATTCTGATCTGAGATATTTATGAAAATTAGCGAACAGTGGCTACGTCAATGGGTAAACCCCAACAATACTAGTGAGCAATTGGCCGAACAACTCACGATGGCAGGACTTGAGATTGATGATCGCTATGCGGTTGCCCGTGCCTTCAGTGGTGTGGTCGTCGGTGAAGTCATCAGCGTCGAGCAGCATCCAGATGCCGATAAACTGCGCGTTACGCAGGTTAATATTGGTGCAGCTGAACCGTTACAAATCGTCTGCGGCGCACCCAATGTGACTGTTGGTATGAAAGCACCCGTTGCTACCGTTGGTGCCGTATTGCCAAGCGATGACAAGAAAGGCTTCACAATTAAAAATGGCAATCTACGTGGTGTTGCCTCCAACGGTATGTTGTGCGGCGCTTCTGAAATTGATTTAGTCGATGACATTGATGGTCTGCTCGAATTGCCAGCAGATGCACCAATTGGTATGGATATCCGTGAATATCTAGGCTTAGACAATCAAATCCTAGATATCTCTATCACGCCAAACCGTGGTGATTGCTTTAGCGTACGCGGTATTGCGCGCGAGATATCAGTCATTAACGATTTGCCGATGCAAATGCCAAATATCTCTGAAAATATTGTCTCTACTCATAATGAAGCAACACCAACCGTAACAGTCAGTGCAGTTGAAGCGTGCCCACGCTATCTATTACAGTCAATTAGCAACATTGATCGTAGCATCGATACACCAAAGTGGATGCAAGATGCACTAGTGCAGTCAGGACTACGCTCGCACAACTTTTTGGTTGATGTGACCAACTATGTATTGATGGAATTGGGTCAGCCGCTACATGCTTTTGATGCCGATACTATCGAGGGCGATATCGTTGTGCGTTTGGCACAGCCTGAAGAAACGATTACTTTATTGAATGAACAAACCATTACCTTAACCGGTGATGAATTGCTCATCGCTGATGATAAAGGCGCACTTGCACTTGCTGGAATCATGGGCGGTCAGCGTAGTAGTGTGACTGATAGCACAACCAATATTGTTGTAGAAAGCGCTTTCTTTGGTCAGCTAGCTATTGCCGCGCGCGCACGCCGTTTTGGGTTACATACCGATGCCTCACAACGTTTTGAGCGTGGGGTAGACTTTGAGTTACCAGAGCTAGCACTGGCACGCGCTGTTGATTTGATTACTAGCGTTACTGGTGGGCAAGCCGGACAAATAGTAAAAGCAGAAAGCAGTGAGCATTTACCAGCTTGCGCACTGATTACTTTACCAATTGCTAAAGTTCGTGATGTCATCGGTATTGAGATTGAGCCAGCAGTCATGGTTCGTATCTTAACCCAATTGGGCTTTGAGGTAGTGCAGCAAGCCGATAGCCTGATTTGCACGCCACCTTCTTATCGCTTTGACATGAGTATTAAAGAAGACCTCATCGAAGAAATTGCGCGTATCTATGGCTATGACAATATTCCAAGCGTGTTGCCGCATTTGCAAGTCAGCATGGATTATGACGATACCGCAGACTTGACACACGAGATGAAGCTGGCGCTGGTCGATAATGGCTATATGGAGGCGATTAGCTTTAGCTTTAGTGACGCAAAAATAGAAGCCTTGCTCGATGACAAAGCCCTAGGAGAAGTACTGGCACTGGCCAATCCTATTTCTAGTGACTTAGCCGTGATGCGCCGTACTTTGCTATCAAGCTTATTGCCTTGCGTGCAATATAATCTCAATCGTCAGCAGCCACGCGTTCGTTTCTTTGAAACAGGGCTTAGTTTTGTTGGTCAAAGTATTAGTGAGTTGGTGCAGACACCAAGTATTGCGTTAGTAGCAGTTGGCGATGTCTGGGACGAGCAAGCGTATCAAAACCGTGCGTTAGACTTTTATGATCTTAAGCATGATATTGAGCAGTTATTACCTGCACAAATGGATAGCGCCCGTATTCGCTATGAGCGCAGTGAGCTTGCTTTCTTGCATCCGGGTCAAAGTGCTAAGCTCTATATTGATGATGAATATGTCGGTTGGTTGGGTCAGTTGCATCCTAACACGGCTAAGCAGTTAGATTTGCCAGCTACGTGGGTTGCTCAATTATCACTTGCGCCATTACTGACCCTTGCCCGTGAGCAGCATACCATCACCACCCCAAGCAAATTTCCACAAGTACGCCGTGATATTGCCATTTTAGTAGACAGTGAGATCAGCTTACAGACATTAGAGTCGACGATACGCGCGGCAGCTGGTGAGCTATTGGCTGATCTGTGGCTGTTTGATGTGTATCAAGGCGACAAAGTGCCAGCTGGTCAGCGCTCATTAGCTTTTGCGCTAATATGGCAAGACAATGCACAAACGCTATCTGATGACGCCATCAAAACCGCGACTGACAAAGTGGTACAAGCACTAACTGAGCAACATGCTGCAAAGTTGCGTGACAGCTAACACATAACTCTTATCATAGACATGCTCTGTAGCCTCATTCTTAAAGAGGCTATAGGGCATTGCTATTTATAAGAATTATAATTTTATAAATTTTTTTCATAAAAATAGTTAAGTGGTTATTAATAAAGGATTTTAAAGCAGTCTTTGTTAAAAAGAGGTTAGAAAACCTTTATAATAGCTAGCATTAACCCTCATACCGCTAAACCATGATATTCGACATCACGACATAGCATAGGAGTCGTACTGTGAGCACCTTAACCAAATCTGACATGATTGAGCATTTGATGAGTCATCTTGACCTAACACGCCAAGAAGGCCGCTGTTTGGTAGAGAATTTCTTTGATGAATTGTCAGAGAGTTTAATTGATGGCAAAGAGGTCAAGCTTTCAGGCTTTGGCAACTTCGAGCTTAAAGATAAAAATAGCCGTCCAGGTCGCAACCCTAAGACAGGGGAGCCAGTCGCCGTATCAGCACGCCGTGTAGTGACTTTCAAAACAGGGCAAAAATTCCGTCAACAAGTTGATGAGCGTCTATTTGACGAGTAGCAGTAACTGTCAATCGTATAAAACTGAACATATAAATATATCATGACTTCATGATGGTTGTTAAAGTTACGCTTTATTATTAATGTGAGATGGTTGATCTACATTTGATCAGAGACATTAACTATCATGTTTAGCTATGAATAACCACGAACAATGGTAAATGACGTAAATGACACGCACAAAAAAAGAGAGCTTAGGCTCTCTTTTTTTTACTACAGTATTTCTATCATATAAACGATAAAATTACTGAGCTGGTTCTTCAATAACTACAACTTCGTCAGCTGCGTCTACAGCTGGAGTTTCGCTAGCTACGTCAACGCTAGTAGTAGTACCGTCTACAGGTACTTCAGCATCGATTTCGTCAGTAGCAGTAGCAACTTGAGCATCAGCGATGTCAGCTTCAGCTTCAGCAACAGCAGCGTCAGCATCAGCAGTTACTTCGCCTTCAGCAGCAGCTTCGTTTAGCTCTTCTGATGCATCTTGCACTTCTTCTTGTGCGTCAGATAAATCTTCAGCAGCGTTTTCTTTGTTGCTGTCACAGGCAGTAAGGCCCATAGTTGCAGTCATGATACCAGCTATAGCAAGTAATTTTAAGTTCATAAGGTTTTCTCCGGGAAAATGAAATGATCAGTAGCAGCAAAAAAGGTTGAAAGCTGAGATTTCTCAGAATTCAACTAGTCTTAGTTACAGCTACTCAGCTTTCACGCATTCTATAGGATTTCTATATAAATAGAAATAGGCTGTACAATTAAGTAACAATAAAATTGTAAATAGTGTTTTACATCACTTATTCGTTATAATTTTTAATACAACGAGCCAAATTAATAGACGTATAATCAATGACATCAACCTATTTTGATGACTTTTTCGATGTCTTGATTTCTACTATGCTTTTTAAACATCTATTGTATCTATTAGGGGTTTAATAGTCATTAAATGTCTTGATTAGTGCAATATCAAGAGCCTAGTAAAGTAGCGTTTATCAAAAATACTTTGTCACTACTTACGTATCAGAAATCGGATTTGATCAAAAAATAAAGAATTGAGTCAAAATTACACTATATAAAAAATCATCAATACGAGTAGCAATATATATCGTATATTTGAGGAATGAAACAATGAAATGGCAAGGTAGACGCGGCAGTTCCAATGTGCGCACCAGCAGTGGTGGCGGCAAAATGATAGGCGGTGGTATCGGTGGTATTATTATTGCTGGCATTTTATGGCTGGTATTTGGGGTAAATCCAATGACCGCTTTACAGACGGGTCAAGTAGTAGCAGGCGGTGGCAATAGCAGTGCCTCTACCGAACCTGCGACAAGTAACGATCGAGATACGCAGTTTGTCAAAGTAGTCTTGGCTGATACTGAAGAAGTTTGGCATCAGATATTCAAAGAAGCAGGCAGCACCTATCAGGAGCCATCATTGATTCTCTTCAATGGTCAAGTTAGCTCAGCCTGCGGCAGTGCTAGCTCCGCGACGGGCCCATTTTATTGCCCAGGCGATCAGACTGTCTATCTAGACAAATCTTTCTTTGTAGAAATGCGCCAAAATCTCGGTATAACGGGTGATAAGCAAGGCTCTGGCGACCAAGATAATCAAGGTAAAGCGGGTGATTTTGCACAAGCTTATGTTATTGCGCATGAAGTTGGTCACCACGTACAGACTTTGTTAGGCATCAGTCAGCAAGTTAATGAGGCCAGCCGTCAAGTCACTCGTGCACAAGCCAATAAGCTATCCGTACTACAAGAACTGCAAGCTGATTGTTTTGCTGGGGTTTGGGCACAACGTAACCAAGAGCGTGTACAGTTTTTGGAGGCAGGTGATATCGATGAGGCCATCAATGCCGCTGGTCAAATCGGTGATGATCGTTTAGCGCGCGCTAGCGGTGGAGCAGTCGTACCTGATAATTTCACTCATGGCACCAGTCAGCAGCGTGTTCAGTGGTTCACTCGTGGTTTGGAGAGTGGCAACGTGCAGTCTTGTGATACTTTTAGCGGGGCATTATAGTCAGTATCGCTATGATATTTTAGCGTAGTAACTATCCCCTAAAAAAGGCGATCCAACAAAAAGCCTGCAATATCGATTGCAGGCTTTTTGTATTTTAGAGCGTTTTAGACATATTCAATTTAGACATATTCAATAGATTTAAAATACACACAGTTGAAATGCTTAAAAACGGTCTTAATAGCACCAAATAATCATTTAGCGATTATCTGCTGTTGTTAAGAATGTAAGCACCAGCGCCACCTACTGCAGCACCACCAAGTGCGCCACGAGCGATGTCTTTGCTATCGCCGCCACTTCTAATAAGTGCACCAGCAGCAGCGCCGGCAGCAGCACCTTTAGCGGTATTGCTCAAGCCACTATTGTATCCGTTAGTTGCACAGCCACCCATGATAAGGGCAGAGCTAGTAAGAGCAGTCATTGCGATAGTTTTAGCAAATTTCATAGTATCACCTATTAGGTTATCAAGTTAGTTTATCAAAATCAAAATACGATATTTTTATTACCACTAATTTTAATACCGGTAGTAAGCCGTATTAAAATATTTGGGCAAGTATCTTAGAATAATCTATTGTGCTACCGCAAGACATACAAAGGTCTGCATTAGTAAGGATTACATCAAGGATGTTAAATATCTCGAAAATTATACTGCTATCAACACGTGATAGCAGAGTATATCTATACTGGCTCCTATACTAACCCATATAATAATTTCTAGGCGTAGTAAAAGCGCTAAGCTTTGCAAATAGCCTGTAAAGGATGTTTCTCCACTGTATCGTTGGTAGGGGTTTTGCTTAGGGTTATTGTATTTATATTGATAGTAAGCTAACTGTTTTTGAAGATAGTACTTTTGGCGTCTAATAGTGAGGTATTAAGGTCTGTTCTCATTTTTATTGCCATTTTTAACTTCAGGACATGCCTGAATATATAAAAAATGAATACAAAACGAAAAGACCGCACGAGTGCGGTCTTTTCTACTTAAGTGGCTTATATATTGAGTATGGCAAAGCAGCACGGATCTATCATTAGTTCTGTGATTTACGCTTCATCTGTTCAAAGAATTCATCATTGGTTTTGGCTTCTTTTAAGCGATCCAACAAGAACTCAGTGGCTTGTACGCCATCCATCGGCTGTAATAGCTTACGTAAAATCCAAACCTTGCGCAGTTTATCTTCATCAAGCAGACGCTCTTCGCGGCGTGTACCAGATTTTTTGATATTAATCGCAGGGAAGACACGTTTTTCAGCCAGATCGCGCTCAAGCGTAATCTCTTGGTTACCTGTACCTTTGAATTCTTCAAAGATAACGCTGTCCATTTTACTACCCGTATCGATAAGGGCACTGGCAATAATGGTCAAGCTGCCACCTTCTTCAACATTACGAGCAGCACCGAAGAAGCGTTTTGGGCGCTCTAACGCATTGGCGTCTAGACCACCGGTTAACACTTTACCTGACGACGGAATAACTGTGTTATAAGCACGTGCCAGACGAGTAATCGAATCCAGTAAAATAACCACGTCTTGTTTGTGCTCGACCAAACGCTTTGCTTTTTCGATAACCATTTCAGCGACTTGTACATGACGCTGTGGCGGCTCATCAAAGGTAGAGGCAACCACTTCACCGCGTACCGTACGTACCATTTCGGTGACTTCTTCTGGACGCTCGTCAATCAATAGGACGATGAGATAGCATTCAGGGTTATTACGAGTAATCGACTGCGCAATGGTCTGTAGCAGCATCGTTTTACCCGCTTTTGGCGGTGCAACAATGATAGAACGCTGACCCTTACCAATCGGCGCGATTAGGTCGATGATACGACCCGTCAGATCCTCAGTGGTTCCGTTACCAAGCTCGAGTTTTAAATGCTCAGTTGGGAATAGTGGTGTCAGGTTTTCAAAAATAAGCTTATGACGTGAGCGATCTGGGGTATCAAAGTTGATTTCGCCAACTTTCAATAACGCAAAATAACGTTCAGAATCTTTTGGTGGACGAATCGTACCAGCGATACTATCACCCGTCTTCAGACTAAAGCGGCGAATTTGGCTAGGGCTGACATAAATGTCATCAGGACCGGCTAAGTATGAGCCTTCTGATGAGCGCAAAAAGCCAAAACCATCCGGAAGAACCTCAAGTACGCCGTCACCATAAATGGCTTCACCGTTCCGCGCATGGGTTTTTAGGATAGCAAAGATGATGTCTTGTTTACGGCTACGCGCCATATTATCAAGACCCATTTCTTTGGCGATAGCCAATAGCTCAGCGATTGATTTTTTCTTTAATTCAGTAAGATTCATAGATAGGTCATTAGCAATTGATCAGATGAGAGATGCCATTAGCAGCACAAGTCACGACAGTGATTAAAACAACGATAGTATGGTGATAGAGGGTGCGTGCACAGAGCTGGATTTATGTAGTTTGGATATTACGTGTCAGCTTATATACGAATTGCAATCGTTTATGCAAGGTAATAAGAAATAAGGATAAAGAAGTCTACATAAGAGTCTGCGTCAAAAACTCAATATCAGTAATTGTGTTTAGTCATTTCGTTCAGCAATGGTGTTTATAACGACGATTGTGTTTTTGTTGATAAACACGAGGAGAATAGCGATAAGACAGTTAGGAAAACCGTTAGTTTTCTGTTGTCAGCAGACTATACGGTCTTCACAATAGCATTGTCAATAAATTTTGCCAAAAAAGTCGTCTAATTGAGTTTTTTGCATAAAAAACAAGCAAAAAAGCCACTATCTACGTTAGATAATGACTTTTTCGACGGTGTTGCTGTCTCTTTAGAACGCTTATGCAAAACGAGCAAGTCTCGACTTAGAGATGCTTGTCTAACACTTTTGCCAATTCAGCTTTTGGCTGTAGACCCATCACTGAGTCAACTTTTTCGCCATCTTTAAAGACAAATAGCGTTGGGATATTACGGATACCAAAACGGCTAGCCGCTTGTGGGTTGCTATCCACATCAACTTTGACAATTTTAACTTTGCCTTGGTACTCAGTGGCTAGATCTTCTAAAATAGGGGCGATTGCTTTACAAGGACCACACCATGCTGCCCAGAAGTCTACCAATACTGGCACGTCTGATTGCAATACGTCTTTGTCAAAGTCGGCATCGGTAGTATGTAAAATAAGGTCTGACATAATTTATCTCTCTTGTTTTATTATTTCTATCGCCATCCATCAACCAATATATTTGTTGCATAATAGAATGATGAGTGACCAAAGAAGCGTTTAGAAGTGGTTAAAATGTGCCATTATATTAACATGTTTGCTCGGGGTTAACAGGTGCAGGCTGGTTAAATTGTTTAACAATTACGATTAGCACAATAAATCGACACATAACGACACAGGCATGGTTTTATCTGTCACTTGATAATACTGTCTGTGTCTTTTGCTCAAGAATATGCGGTTTATAACACTATATCTATACTCTAATATCTACCACTTAAGACAGCTTTCATATGCAAGCTCATTAATCATTCAAGCCCCTTTATATAAGTGCCCATTTTTATGCCTTTTACTGCTGAAGAAGTCAACGCCCTCAATGCTCAAGAAAACGCCTATCCGCTTGAGTTTTTTCAAGCATTTGCGCAACAGATTACTGTCTACGAAGATGATGATATTTGGGTGGTTGATAAGCCTGTAGGTCTGTTGAGTGTCGATGGCAAAACGCTCAAGGTCAGTTTGCTGGCGAGACTTGAGCGTGCCAATCCCGCAGTCAAGCTGATTCATCGTCTGGATATGGATACCTCAGGGCTGCTCATTTTTGCCAAGAATGCTGCCGCGCAAACCCATATTAGTAAGCAATTCATTGAACGTTTGCCACAAAAAAAATATCAGGCACGCGTCTTTGGAGAGTGGGAGCGTGTCGGCGCAACGGGTGAGATATCCGTACCAGTGCGCTATGAGCCAGAGACGAAACCGCGTCATATCGTCGATCCTAGCTGGTCAAAGCATGCCTTAACTTTATATGAAGTCATCAGCCATGAGCAATGTAACGGTCAGACAGTCACGCGCGTAATGCTAAAGCCGGTCACCGGTCGTAGTCATCAGCTGCGCGTCCATATGGTGCATGTTGGTCATGTGATGATTGGCGATCCTATTTATGCAGAAGGTACAGCTTTAGCGATTGCGCCAAGGCTTAATCTGCATGCCCAGCAATTGCGTCTCAAGCATCCTACGCTTGGTGCGTGGATGGATTGGGAAAGTCCAAGCCCTTTTTAAATGGATTTATGCCAAATTTTTTAAACCCATCATGCAAAAACAAGGAACGTATTATGCTTGATATGACGGCAGCCAAACAGGCAGTTAAGAAACGCTTAAAACCTCAATTGGCACTCTCAGACACACCAGTGGATTATGAAGTACTGATTATCGGTGCAGGAATTGCTGGTATTGGTATGGCGTGCCGATTGCAGCAGCAAAAACACAAAGGACTGTTTGGTTATAAAAATCCAGGTAAGCAGAAACGCAAATCATCAAAGCAACAGCAGAAAAGTGCACAGCGATTTTTGGTGTTAGAAAAACGAGCAGATTTGGGTGGTACATGGGATTTATTCACCTATCCAGGCATCCGCTCTGACTCTGATGCCTTGACGTTTGGCTACAGTTTCAGACCATGGCTAAATCATAGGATTTTGGCAAAAGGCGGTGATATTAAAAACTATATTGCTGATACGGCGCGTGAGTGTGGTATCAGCGAACATATTCGCTATCAACACGAGGTGCAGCAGCTGTCTTGGTCAAGTAGCCATCAACAATGGACGGCGATGGTAAAAAATCATGCCAGCGGTGAGGTGTTTACGGTAACAGCAAAGTTCGTCGTTGGCGCCACGGGTTACTACGATTATGAGCAAGGTTATCGTCCTTCTTTTAATAAAGAAGCAGATTTTCAAGGTGAAATCATTCATCCGCAGCATTGGCAAAATGTGGATTATGACGATAAGAAGGTAGTCATTATCGGTAGCGGTGCCACAGCGATGACATTGCTGCCAGCTTTGGTGGATGAAAAAGGTGGGCAATGCGCGCGTCACGTCACTATGTTACAGCGTTCTCCCACGTATGTGGCAAGTGTACCGGGCGATGATTATACGCTTGATTGGCTAGCAGGTAAATTTTCACCGTTGTCGAAAGAGCAGGCTTATACAGTGCTGCGTACTCGTAATGTATTGATTCAGCAAGGTACTTATCGAGCGGCTATATTGGCACCCAAGCTTATGAAAGCGTTATTAAAACGCGGTGTCAAAACAGAGCTAAAGGGTAGCGGTATCGATGTGGCGCATTTTGTACCGGACTATAATCCTTGGGACCAGCGGATATGTGCGGTGCCAGACAGTGATTTATTCAAAGCATTGCATGGCAAACGCGCCAGCGTCGTCACCGATCAAATCAGCCATTTTACCAAGACGGGCATTATGCTCGAATCGGGTAACTCTCTCGATGCTGATATCATCGTCACAGCGACAGGATTAAAGCTACAAATGCTCGGCGGTGCCAAAGTATATATTGACGGGCAGGCGATAGATATTGGTTCGCGTATGACTTATAAAGCGGTCATGATTGAAGAGTTGCCAAATATGGTGGCGCTATTTGGCTATACCAACGCCTCATGGACGCTAAAAATCGATTTGGCGTGTCAGTATGTGATGCGACTGCTGGGCTATATGCATCAGCATCGCTATCAAGTGGTATTGCCACAAGCACAGACTAAAGATGCCAAAGCGCTTACGCAGACAGATACAGTGATGGGCGCGCTATCGTCAGGATATGTCAAGCGCGCTCAACATGAGCTACCCAAGCAAGGCGATATATATCCTTGGCGGGTGACAAACAACTATCTAAGCGACCGCATCATGCTCAAACATCGCAAAATAAAAGATGATTGGTTACGCTTTAGTCGTTAAGGTCGCTTAGTTACAGTTGTTTGCTCAATGTTTTTTAATGGCTATTAATAAAATCAGCAACTTGTTTGCTTAAGATCTGCCACAAGGTTTCTTGTGCACTTTTGCTGCCCCACGCATTATGCGGGCTAAATATAACGCGCGGATGCTTGGCAATGGTCAATAAAGGGTCGTCAGCGGTGATGGGCTCTTGTTCAAACACATCGCTGGCGTAGCCGATGATTTGCTCATTGTTAATGGCATCAGTCAGTGCTTGGCTATCGACAATACCACCACGAGCGACATTGACGATGAGCGGCTGTTTGACCATTTTTGCTAAAGTATCTGCATTAATCAGGTGCTGAGTTTTCTCGTTTAATGGGCAATGTAGGCTCAGTACATCAGACTGTGCCAGTACGTCGTCAAACGCGGTATAGTCGTCATTGCGCGGTGCGCGTCCTTGCTGCTCCGCCCACAATACTGTCATTCCAAAAGCGCGTGCAATGTCGGTCACGCGTTTGCCGATGGTACCGACCCCAATAATACCTAGCGTTTTATCTTCCAAATCTATCAGCGGAATATCCAGTAGGCAAAAATTACCGTTTGCTTGCCATGTGCCATCAGCGACTTTTTGATGATAATAAATACCCGCGCGCATGGCGTTGAGCATGAGCATAAAGGTATGTTCGGGCACACTTTTAACTGCATAACCTGCGACATTATAAAGCGCCACATGGTGCTCAACACAAGCGTCTTGATCGACGTTGTTCATACCAGTAGCGGTCAGTTGAATGAGCTTGAGCTTGGGCAATTTGCTTATCACTTCAGCGCTGATTTGCACTTTATTGGTGATAATGATGTCAGCGTCTTTGCAGCGCTCTACGATAACAGCAGCATCTTTTGGGGTATCATCATAAGTGAGGTAGTCGCTGATGCCGTTTGGGGCTGGCAAGTCGATGCCATCAGAAAAAGTGCCTTTATCTAAAAAAACCGCGCGCATGGTTATTCCTTATTAAATAGTTATTTTAAAATGATTTTAATAATGATCGACTTAATGTAGCACGTTGGTGATTTTAGTCAAAAAGGTCGTTAAAAAATCCATCAAAAAGTACAAAGCAAAAAACCTCTACTTCAATATTGAAATAGAGGTTTTGTTTATTGAGACGGTGGTCTTTTGTGCTTATTTGGTTTTATGCACTTATAAAGAGAAACGCTTACGCAATTTGCCAATAAGGCTACGTACGCGACTGCTTAAATCAATACGAACGTCGTTTTCAGGGTCATGCTCGACTTCATAGCGTTTGACCAAGTCAGGGCTGGCTTTTAGCTTCGCATGATGCTGAAATGCACGGTTGACGCTAATCTCAAGCAGGCTGGCGCGCATCGGTTTCGGCAAGCAGCGATAAACCTGACCTTTATTAATCAAATCAATCAGCAAGCCAGCGTCTTGAAATTCAGTCTGTACCAAAACCACCAAATGCGGCGCATCTTGCTTTAAGGTAAAGATAATCGGCGCGATATTCTCACCGCTGACATTGATATCGGTGATACAAACACCGATATCTTCATTCGCCAAATAATCGTACGCTTCTTCTAAACTCTCAGCGTGCAGTACTTTATAACTGTGAGAAAATTGCTTACGTATTTGCTCAATCAACTCATTGGTTTCATCGATCACAAGCAGCGTTTGCTTATTACCTGAACTGTCGAATTGGTCGGCATCTTCGTCTGGATTATAGGTCAAGGCGATTTCGGTAGCGCGTCCGACCACGGTGATCAGCTCTTCAGATTTACAAGGCTTAGTCAAATAACGATAAATCTCACCATCGTTAATAGAGCCAATAATGGCGTTTAAATCGGCATAGCCCGTCAATAAAATACGCATGGTGGACGGTGAGACATCTTTTACTTCGCGTAAGATATCCACACCGACTCGCTCAGGCATCCGCTGGTCACTGACCGCCACGTGTACATGGTTGTTCTTGATATAGTCAATATACTCAGCCGGGTCGGTGGTGATAAACACGTCATGCGTTTTACGAAACAGCAGTTTCATAGACCGTAAAATGCGTTGTTCATCGTCGATAAATGCCAACTTCGGCTTTGACTCAGCGCTGCTTTCAACTGTGGTTAAGTCATTTTCTAATTCATTCATGATGATATCCTTATGATGATGAATAATAGTCGTTAAATATCTAAATATGTTCTACGTAACAGGGCAGCTGATCAAGCGCTTATGCGACTAGGTTTTGCTCTGTTAAGTTATTATTAATCGGCAGTATTAACGTAAATGTGGTGCCAACGCCTTCGGTCGATACGACTTTGATATCGCCATTATGTTGCTCCATAATTTGCTGGCTGATTGCCATACCAAGACCAGTGCCTTCGCCTGCGCCTTTGGTCGTAAAGAACGGCTCAAAGATTTGATTGAGAACTTCTGGACTCATACCTTTACCGTTGTCTATGACATCAATATAAACATGGTGATCATCGGCACGGGTGCGCACTTCGATTTTGCCATCAGGTTTTTCTCCCATAGCTTGCGCGGCATTGTTCAGTAGATTGACCAAGACTTGGTTAATTTGCGACGGTGAGCATTTCACTTCAGGCGTGGGCGCAAAATTAGTCACAATTTCTTGATGTCTAATGGAGTTGCCAGCGATTTTAAGCGAGGCTTCGATACATTCGCGCACATCGATGGTTTTTACTTTTGACTCATCAAGACGGGCAAAGTTGCGTAGGTTCAGCACCATCTCAGTGATTTGCTCGACGCCAAACAACGAATCTTTAATCAGCTCTTTTAATTCAGCTGATAGGTCATCTTCTTGTATTTCATCAGAAGCACGGATAATATCCGCCAATAGCTTGTCAATTTTGCCATCAGTCGCTGCGTCAGTTTTAACGCTTTTTAATCCTTGTACCAATTCAATCAACTCTTCGTATTGCTCAGTTAACTGGCCAATAATTTCAAGGTTATTTTGCACGTATGATAAAGGTGTGTTCACTTCATGAGCAACGCCTGCCACCATTTGTCCCAACGTTGCCATTTTTTCTGAACGAATCAATTGCAACTGCGAGTTTTTCAGCTCTTTTAGCGTTTCTTGCAGCTCAGCGGTACGTTCTTCGACTTTAATCTCTAGCTGTTGGTTAATGTTGGCAAGCTTACCTTCGTTAGACTGGATTCGGTCTAGTAGGTCATTAATAGAGCCATTCACCAGTCCAATCTCGTTGCGACCTTCTGCGAATTTAACCTCGCTCAGCTTATTGTATTGCTTATTATTAATTAAGTTTTCCGCTTCAGAGATTTTATCAGTGGTTTCTTTTAAGGGTTTGAATGCTAAGAAGGTCAGCATGAAGTAAATGACGCCAGCTGTAATCAATAGTGCTAATGCAATCCAGTTAACCAAGTTTTCGCTGAGATTATCGGCAATGGCGTTAATTTCAGCATCAGGTTGGACAACGATCAGCTTCCAATAAGTCTCAGGAATCTCAAAGACATAGGCTTGACTGCCGTTATAGTAACTGTCTTTTGCCAGCTCGAAGCTCTGTAATAAGCGGCTGTCCATGGCGTTTTGCTTGTTTTCACCATTATTTAGGTAAGCGGCGTAGTTAACAAGATAATAACCTTTTGCCGTACCAGTTTCAGCTTTATCAAGCGTGGTCAGTACCTGCTGAACTTGTGGTGAGACGCTAGCGGCGACTTGTTCGATGATCTCATTACGTTGGACATCTAAGAAATCAAGCACGGGTTGCCAAGCAGGGTCTGAGTTGATGACTTGTTTGATATCAAGCGGCGTACCCGTTTTCTCATCAATATAGCTTAAGCGTTCAGGGTTAGAGGAGGCGATCACCTTGTCACTATTATCCAAGAGTAGAATGTAGCCTGAGCCTGAGCTTTCGCTTAACTTAACGATGTTTTCTTGTAGCTGATTCAGCGTAAAGTTAACCGTACTGGCACCCCAAAACTGATTGTCACGCTCGATTGCCACACCGCAGCTCATCGCAAGCTCGCCTTTGGTTTGGCTGGCACGTACATGGTTCCAAATACAGCTCTCAGGTTTGAGCAACTTTAAGACGCTAAACCAATCTTCTTGATAATAAGGATTGGTAGGATTTGGATCGCTCAACACCGCTTGATAATCGCCGTTTTGACGAACCATCAAAAATGGATGGGTCGCGGTATTTGCCCCAAGTGCGCCTTTTTCAGGCCAAATGCCGCCACTACCCAGTAAGTTATAGTCACGCTTATCAAAGGCATTGGCAGTACTGGTTTGTAAAATAGCCTCTTCTGTGGGCAAGGTTTGCGCGCTTTGCTGTAGTAGCAAGGCACTACGCATCACCCGATTGATATCGGCTGAAATACTATTTACCGCGGTATTGCCACGTTCAGCCACCAATTTTGCAGATTCGAGGCGGATTTTCTCATAGCCCTCTTTATCAACAACATAAACGACGACCGCCAGTACGACCGCAAAAGCAATAAATAAAATAGTGGTTACTTGGGTACTGACTTGATTAAAAAAGCCAACTTTTTTGGAGGCACTCATGATGGTGATAGTCCTTGGATAATAGTGACCACGAAGAAGAGTGCCAATGCTAGGTATTGGTGGCAATCAATCAGGTGGTAATGCGTAATCTTAGTTAAAGTAGTCTGTACATAATGGCAAAAAAACTGAAATTATAATTTTACTCTTATAACTTAACCGACTTAAATATTGATGTTTTTATAACTTAAAGGACTATAAAAGGCCATACTGTGCCCATAAATCCTTAAGGATAATTAATCATGAATACTAGGCGGCAAAAGAGTATGGGTAGACGTGCGTTTGAATAATTCAGGTAAGAAAGAAGAAATGTTCTATTTCATTTCTTAACAATACAGAATCAATTTTATAATGACAATATTTTTTCTTTACTTGCGAGTCGTTATCTTATTGTTTTATATGACCAACTTATGCTTGGCGTTGATATAATCTTGCAATAATCTGCTCTTGAAAAGTCAACTTAGCGCACTCATCTAGCTGCTAACGTTATATAATGGTCGGCTTTATCTTGCGACCTAGCTAATGAGCTGACGCTACCGGTATGGCCGGTGACCTCTCAGACTATTAAGTAATGACATCGCGCTAGTGATTCACGCTAGCAACTCTCATTATGAGCTATCTATTTTTTCCTATTATCTGAGTACAAAAGACATCGCCCTATGACTATCTCTATCGCTTCATTGCACAATACTGAATTTGCCGTTGGTCAACGTTATTTATCTGATACGGAGTCCGAGCTGGGCTTGGGTGTGGTCATCGATGTAGATGACCGATGTGTGCACATTCTATTTCCACAAAGTGAAGAGACGCGCGTCTACGCCAAAAACTCCGCGCCATTATCACGCGTGGTGTTTAAAGTCGGCGATAGTATTTCTGATCAAGCGGGTAAGAGCTATACCGTAACCGCGGTCGAAGAAGTGATGGGTGTACTCAAATACAGTGTCGATGAGCATGAACGAGGCATTATGGAAACCCGTCTTGCTGCCAATATCACGCTTGCTAAGCCGCTCGAGCGTCTGCTGGCTGGTCGTATTGAGCGTGGTGATTGGTATGAGCTGCGTCAAGATATCTTGCGTATGCAGTCGGCGCTGGCAGGTCATCCGCTGAAAGGTTTGATGGGTGCGCGTGTCGATATCATTGAGCATCAGCTCTATATCGCTCATGAAGTTGGCAAACGTATCGCACCGCGTGTGTTGCTTGCAGACGAAGTTGGTTTGGGCAAAACTATCGAAGCAGGTTTGATTATTCATCAACAGCTTTTAACAGGCAAAGCTGAGCGTGTGCTCATTCTGGTACCAGATAGTTTGCAATATCAGTGGATGATTGAGCTGCGTCGTCGTTTTAATCTAAATTTTGCCTTATTTGATTTGGTACGTGCAGCAGCCATTAAAGAGCACGATCCTGAGCAAAACGTCTTTGCTACTGAGCAATGTATCATTGCGGGTATGGATTTATTACTCGATCACCCTGATTTGTACGACCAAGCGATGGATGCAGGGTTTGATTTATTGGTGGTTGATGAGGCGCATCATCTGCATTGGGATGAGGCGCAAGGCGGCAATGATAAATATGACTTGATTGCTGACTTTGCCGAAGAAACGCCAGGGGTCATGCTATTGACAGCAACGCCAGAACAGCTTGGCGCACAAAGTCACTTTGCTCGTTTGCGTTTGCTTGATCCGGATCGCTTTGATGATTTGGATGAGTTTATCAATGGTCAAGAAGCCTTTGCTGAAACGGCTGCCGTTGCTGGTGTATTGATAGAAGATAAGCCATTGAGCGACAGTCAAATTGCCGCTTTAAGCAGCTTGTTAGACATCAGTCTTGATGAGTTGGCAACGATTAATGATGACGAAAAACTGCGCACCTATGCGCTTAATGAGCTATTAGATCGTCATGGTACAGGTCGTATTCTATTCCGTAATACCCGTGAAAGTGTGAAAGGGTTTTATGGTCGTAGCAGCCAGCCGTATCCACTGGCATTGCCTGCCGCATGGAAAGACAGCTATCAAACCAATGGTAAATTGCGTGAGCAGCTATGGGGCGAAGAAAACCAACCTGATGGTGGCTGGCTAGAAGATGACCCACGTGTGCCTTGGTTGATTGATATTTTGCGCGGCGAGCTTAAGCACAAAAAAGTGCTGTTGATTGCCCGTAGTGGCGCGACGGTTGAGAGTTTGGAGGCGGTATTACGTCTGCATGCCGGTATTAAAACCGCTATCTTTACTGAGCAGATGACCTTGCTTGAGCGTGACCAAGCAGCGGCGTTCTTTGCTGATAGCGAAGGCGCACAGATATTATTATGCTCGGAGATTGGCTCGGAAGGTCGTAACTTCCAGTTTGCCAGCCAGCTGATATTGTGGGATTTGCCAGCCAATCCAGATACCTTAGAGCAGCGTATTGGTCGCCTAGATCGTATCGGACAAACGCAGCAAATCATGCTGCATGTGCCTTATGTACAGGGCACAGCACAAGAGCGACTGTATCATTGGTATCACGACGCGCTGAATATGTTTAATCAAATCTCTCCAACGGCGCAGAGCGTGCAAGAGCAGTATATCCAAGAGCTAAAACCCATGCTTGAGGGTGCGGATACTGACGAGAACCGTGCGATACTACAAGATATCATCGAAGAAGCGAAACAGACGCGATTGGGGTTAGAGGCACAGCTACAAGCGGGTCGTGATCGCTTATTAGAATACAACTCTTGTCGCCCACGTGTTGCCAAACGTATCGCTGACGCCATGCGCGATTTTGATGGTCATAATCTATTGCCGCAGTTTATTGAGCGCTTTTTTGCCTCAGCCAATATCGATCACAATATCCAGCGTGATGGCTCGTGGGTGATTGCTCCGATTGACAGCACTGAAATTAGTGATTATATCGATGGTCTGCCACTCGGTGACGAAGACGGTATGACGTTGACATTCGAGCGTGAGCAAGCACTACAGCGTGAAGATATCGAATTTATCACTCATGAGCATCCGTTGATGCGCGCGATTTATGAGTTGGCCAGTACCAGCACCTTTGGTAATACCACGGTGGCGATGCTAAAAAGTTCTGCTGTACCACAAGGTATGGTGCTGCTCGAAGTGAATTTCCGCGTTGAAGCCATTGCGCCAAGGTTGCTCAATTTACCAGCGACGCTGACCACGCAAAATATCCGTGTATTTATCAGTGAGCAAGGCAGTGATTTGTCCTCGCGTATCAGTGCGGAGATGATTATGCCGCATATTGAACGTCTGGATAAAAACCGTGCTCGCCAAGTCATCAAAGTACGCGGTGATGTAATTGAGCAGCGTTATTATGAAGCGGAAGAGATTGCCCGTCAGCAGCTTGCTGAGATTGGCGAACAAGCCAGTGCCCGTTTTAGCCAGCAGTGGTCACGTGAAATCAAACGTCTTAAGCATCTACAAACGATTAATCCTAACGTACGTCCTGCCGAGATTGAGCGCTTGGAGCAGCTAAAAGCCCAAGGTGAGCAAGCACTAGGTAGTCTGTTATTAGTCCCAGACTCCATCCGTGTGTTAGTGGCAGTGAAGCCATAAATGTAAATGATCAAAAGAACGAGATGTTTAATAGCATCTCGTTTTTTTATGATTAATATCGTTTATATTAGGACGCGCCCTAAGGCATGTTAAGCAAAAATATTAACATGATATTGCCAAGTGAGCGTCGCTCTCTAGTCAAAGCCATCGATATTGGGTAAGATGTTTATCTTTTCGATTTATAGCCCGTTTGCTATAAAAGGGTGACCGCGTCTCGTGTGAAGTATCACATATACCCTTGTACTCGATTGCTTTGTACTTCTTTTAAGCTGAAACAACGATATAATAAATGCTGGTGATAGCGCTGCTATGACCGTGTTTTTTGCGCTAAAATTTTTGTGTTAAATCTCTCTTGTGCATTTTCAGCAAGTGATTTCATATTATTTTACATTCAAATGCAAAGTGTCTTTTGTCTTTCGCGATATCATATCGATATCTTTAGGTGCGTATTTTCAGATGCTTAGCGTTTTTGATAAAAATAAGGAAACATATCGTCATGTCCGATTATTCGCAATTGATTGATGAGCTGCTAGCTACTGTAGCGCTTATTGAAGTGACCCCCGATGTCTTTGAGGGTAAGAGCCATGACTATGTTGGCAGTCGTATTTTTGGTGGACAAGTGCTCGCCCAAGCCATCATGGCGGCGGCGCATACACTGGACAAAGACAAGCCCTGTCATTCATTGCACGGGTATTTTTTGCGCGGTGGTGATATCACGCAGCCAGTGATTTATCAGGTGCGCCGCTTGCGTGACGGTCGTAGTCTGTCTGCGCGTGAAGTGACGGCGATTCAGTATAAAGAAGTGCGTGGTAAAGCACCTGTTGAGCAAGTAATATTTTCAATGATAGCCTCGTTTTCGCCCATGGAAGAGGGTTTAGAGTATCAAGAAGACATGCCTGTCTATCCGCCACCAGAGGATTTACTGGCTGAGCAAGATTTAAAAGAAGAGTATGTCGGAAAAGTCCCAGACGCGCTCAAAGCCCGCTTTATGCGCCGTCGCCATGTCGAAATTAAACCCGTTAAACCGCGTGATCCGATTCATCCAGAGCCAATGAAACCGAAGCAGGCGAACTGGCTGCGTATCCGTGAATTGGGCAATCAACCTGTTGCGATTCAACAAGCGCTATTGGCATTTTCGTCCGATTTTTATCTGGTGGGTACAGGGCTGATGTCACATGGTGTTAGCTTTATGACCAGCGGCTTACAGGCGGCCAGTATCGACCACTCGATGCATTTTCATCGTAATTTTGATCTAAACGGTTGGATGCTATACGACATGTGGAGTGATACTACGTCTAATGCCAAGGGCTTAAACCATGGGCAATTTTGGCAAGACGGTAAGCTGGTTGCTACGGTACAACAAGAAGGTCTAATGCGTTTGCGAGTGCCGAAGTCTTAGCGCTAACCGTACTACGATGACTAAAGAAAAAGCGACTCACTATTGATAATGAGTCGCTTTTTTTATTCTAAAATCTTAACCATTGCTCGTGGCAATCCAAGCGTTGCCTGAGCATCAACAGCATTTAACCAATTAATATTGATCTCTGCTGCCTGTAAGGCTTCGGTTATTTCAGCCACTTGCTTAGCATTTAAAGTGACTGATTGCGGTGTCAAATACCAATGAAAATGGGTCAGTGAATGTTTAATAGGAGCATCGTCTAATAAAGTTTTACTGACTGCTTTTGCTGTCAATTTATGCTTATCTAACCACTCATTGATAATTTGCTCGGCAGTAGTAAATTCTGCTTCGTATACTTTTTCATTACTGGTCACTTTTAATACTGTATCGTCAATTTCAGTCGTTTTTTCTGCGGCAGTTTTAGTATTCACTTTGCCTGCGGTTTTTTCAACAAACTGTAAAGGTAAACTCCACAGTCCGCCCCAAATGCCATTGTCAGGGCGTTGTAGCCATAGTATTCTGCCATCAATACCTTCAATCAATAAGGCATTGCTAAACTTGCTGGGTTTGGGCTGCTTTTTTGCTTTGACTGGATAATCCGTTTCGCGTCCTTGCTCGTGGGCTAGGCAGTCCTCTTGAAGGGGGCATAATAGGCAGGCAGGTTTGCTACCGGTGCATAACGTCGCGCCCATATCCATCATCGCTTGTGCGAATAACCCTGAGTCATCGACAGGCGTTAAACGCTCTGCCAAGGCCCATAGTTCTTTGGTGGTGGCAGACTTGGTAATATCACCATCAATCGCTGCCCAACGCGTCAAGACACGTTTGACATTACCATCACAAATGACGCCATAACGATGTAAGCCCATCGCCATAATCGCGCCAGCGGTCGATGGCCCGACGCCAGATATGGCTTCCCACCCTGCTAGCGTCTGCGGAAAGTCGCCCGTCTCATCAATGACTTCGACCAGTTGTTTCGCGCCTTTATGCAAATTACGCGCGCGCGCATAATAACCAAGTCCTGCCCAATGCTCCGCAACCGTATCCCATTCTGCAGCGGCTAAATTTTGCACGGTCGGAAAGGATGCCATAAAACGGGCAAAGTAGGGCAGCACCGTCGTTACTTGCGTCTGCTGTAGCATGACTTCGGATAGCCAGACGATATAAGGATTGGGCGCGTCGGTTTGGTGCTGCTGCCAAGGTAGGTCATGGCGACCGTTTTCGGCGAACCAATCGAGTAGGCGCGGGGCGAACGAATCGAGAGAAGTAGAGTATTGAGTAAAAGTGTTTTCTATCGTCGTGAGGTTTGCAGTGGGGGTAAGCTGAGTCATATCATCAATTTTTGGCATATTAGTGTATGAATTATAACCGATTTTTGAGAGAAGTGAGTTGATATCGCTGTCGTGCGATGTTTGAGATTACCACGATGTAAGCGTCTTTTGAGTATGAGTGTTAAAAAACAGAGTATGTAACAGAAAACTTAATGTAGAGTTGCAAATTTATAAAGTAAATCTTACAAAATTAAGTGAATTTTGTAGAAAAATTAACTTATCATTGTTGTGCTTTTTGCAAGATTATGACTCTCATTCTCGCTAGGGTCGCAAGAGCACCTTTGAGTTAACGATAACTCATTGTCTGGTTTCATCAAGTACGCTTACTAAAGCTCACTAAGCATCATTTCAAACAAACGCTCACATGTATGAGTAATATTTAGGACTCTTTATGAAGTTAATGTCGAACTACTTATCTAAAGCAATATTGGCGCTAGCAGTCATTGGCTGTTCAGCCAACGTTTTGGCCGCCAAACCAAATCTAGTATTACAACAGCCCAATGTTTCTTTAGAGCTGGCCAATGAATTAATCGATGCCACCATGGCAGCCTGTCACGCAGAGGGCAAATCTGCCGTTGTCGCGGTTGTTGATCGTGCTGGTAATTTAATCGCGCTACAGCGCGATGATAACGTTGGTCCGCACAATACTGATGCTGCTGTTCGCAAGGCATTTACGGCATTATCTACCAAAACGCCTTCACGTACGTTGGCGGATAATGCTCGCGCTAATCCAGACTCAAATAACTTGAATACGGTAAATGATTTACTGCTGATCGGCGGTGGTGTGCCGTTAAAGTTTGGCAATGATGTGATCGGCGCTATTGCAGCGGGCGGCGCAGGCGGTGCAGTACAAGACGAAGCTTGTGCGTTGAAAGCTATCGAAAAAGTCATGCCTAAACAGAAGTAGTCGATGGCTTAGATATCGCTAAATGATTTAGATATCATCGAAAAACTTCGATATCGCTATCAGTAAACAAAAAAAAAGCCCTTAGGGGCTTTTTTTGCATGAGCTCTAAAATAATTTTATGCAGCTAACATTATAGACAAAAAGGGTTGTTGATTTACTTTCGATTCTTCCGCGTTTTCAAACGACGTAAGCGTTTCTCTTCTTCTTTGGCGATTCTTTTTTCTTCTGCTGCTAAGCGTTGCTCGGCGACGACGATTTCTTCAGCTTCAGACATGGCTGGCGTCTCAAGCGTAATACGCCCAAGCTTGGCACTACGTAACTCGTTGATCAAAATCTCAGACATGCGGTAGGTATCGACTTGATTGCTACTGATTGTTCTTTTGTCTTGGCGATAGGCTGAGTCATAGAGTGTTGTGACTAAAAAGTAGGGCGGTTAGTTATACCTTATGTTAGCTTGTTCAATGAGTTGGCATTGTTTAGTTTAGGGTTAGCCGCTTAGATATTTTATTTTTTGATATATTTAAAAATAGTATGACTTGCAAGCAACCAATGTTCAATATTCTCTGTTTTTTCATATTCATCAATGGATATGTAAAGTATCGCATCCAAAATATTTAGGTACTCTATTGCTGATTTAATCGTCTCAGTAATAAAATTAATAAATCGCTGATAGTCAGGTGGATAGATTAAATCTGTATCTGAATTAAATATTCTATGTTTTCCGTTTGAATCAACAAAACTATTAATTGTGGTTTCTAATATCCAAATATTGTACAGAAACATAACTTCTGGGTCGTTAGTTTTATGAAGTAGGTATCTAAGTTCTGGTTTCCATTCAATAGCTTTAGTCAGCAAGTCTATCTTAATATGACCAACAAACTTATTTCTTATATATTTTGCAAACTCGTACTCATCATACATTTCATTAAAAATAGATGACAGATTTCTGTGTTCACTATAAATAACTCGCATAGTACGTTCAAAATCTACGAGATTTGCAATAGATATTAAAGCTTGCTTAAGTAGGATAATGCTAGACATATTTTTAAGACTACAACGTTCAAATTGATTAAGAATCTCTATTAAGTCTGATTTTATTAGCCTAGCTTTTATCAGTTTTTCCATTTTTAGTGCGCACCAATACATAATCATAACTTTGTTATAAGTACGTGAAACGCACTCTAGGCGAGACTTCTATTTAAAAAAACTAAACCCTACTTTCGATTCTTCCGCGTTTTCAAACGACGTAAACGCTTTTCTTCTTCTTTAGCGATTCTTTTTTCTTCTGCTGCTAAGCGTTGCTCGGTGACGACGAGTTCTTCAGCTTCAGACATAGCTGGCGTCTCAAGCGTAATACGCCCAAGCTTAGCGCTACGTAACTCGTTGATCAAAATCTCAGACATGCGGTACGTATCGACTTGATTGCCCGAACGTACACAGCCGCGATTACGTCCAGCTATTTCAAAAAACTCCCAATCAGTCTTTGGTAGCGCTTCAATTTTATAGCGGGTTTTTAGCAGCTCAGGATAGGCTTGCATCAAGTATTCAGCGGTATAGCTGGCAACATCAGCGAAATCAAAAGCCGTATCACGAATACCGCCCGTCGCTGCCAGACGATAGCCAGAGTTTTCGTTTTCGACTTTTGGCCATAGCATACCGGGCGTGTCATAGAGCATTATGTCATCGTCAAGTTTAATCAATTGCTGCGACTTGGTGACCGCTGGCTCATCGCCAGTTCTTGCGACAGCACGTCCAGCCAAAGTATTAATCAACGTCGACTTACCAACGTTTGGAATTCCCATAATCATGGCTTTGATTTGGCGACCCGTCCCCACTTTATTGGGCACAAGTTGTTTACAGATGGCGATGATACGTTTGACATCATTGGCTTTTTCGGTATCGCAAGCAATGGCTTTCACACCGCTTTGCTGCTCAAGATAGTCCATCCACGCTTGAGTCAATTCAGGATCAGCAAGGTCGGCTTTGTTCAGGATTTTGATGACGGGTTTTTCGCCGCGCAATGCCGCGACCATTGGGTTTTCACTACTATATGGGATACGCGCATCGATCACCTCGATGACCAAATCCATCTGCGGCATGATTTCTTTGATTTCGTTACGGGCTTTGTTCATGTGCCCAGGGAACCACTGAATACTTGCTCTCTTATCCATCTGCTTTCATAACCTTTTATAAAAAATGCGCAAAGTAAGACGATCGTCATTTACTTTTCATGGTGTCCAGTTTACTACAGAACCACCTTTCTCACGCTACAATTTCGCCCAACCAGATGCGCGGTTACTCTTGAGCTGGATTTTCTATTTCTTCGCGGGCAGGAGGTAACGGTGCAAGATAACCAATTAATAGTATTAAACTGCCTGCGCCAAGGAAAGATATCACCCGCCAAATCGCTTCGGTCTGTGACAAATCAACTATTACCAGTTTAATTACGACGACGCCTAACAGCCCAATCCCCATAAACCAAAGCGTCCGCTGCCAATAGCGACTGGCGACGATGGTGGCGACTAAAGCCAAGAGCGTCCATAAAATAGTCAATCCTGTCTGCACTTGCTCGCTATTCCATGCGCCGCCCTGAGCGCTGTCCCAAAGCGGTGTACCGATAAAGGCATGTAGCGTTCTGACCAACATACTGGAAATCAGCCAAAAGCTAATAAGTCCCAACATAACCAATAAATAATCGGCGGTAAATATACGCTTAGTTTGGGGGGCTGCACTCGATTCGATACGACTCTCATCGCGGCGATGTTGGCTCATATAATATAGACTAAAACCAACCAATAGCGTCAGCAATGAGGTAATGTCGTATAAATTCAATAGCGGAAAATATGACAGTCCCCAAATTACACCATCATAAGACCAGTTGGTAATGATGACCCAGCTTAAAGCAATGAGCGCAAAGATAGCCGCGCAGCTCAATAGCGCTTGTTGCCAATCAAACCAGTATAGTGGGCTTTGTTTTAATACCTGATTCGTGCGCTTATTTTGCTTACGATAGCTGGCATAACGATGACAGCGCCATAATCCAGCCAATATTAAAATGGCTGGCATCAAGACAGCCATCACCCCAGCGGAATCTGCGAGTCCATAGTGGGCAGCGGCAGTAATGATTAGAATGCTAGCTCCTAGCCAGCTTGCGCCATCATAGCGTGACAGCTCGGAATGGTTGTACCACGTCTTTAACCACAACTGTCCGATAATCAACCAACCAATGATTAGACCAGTCAATAGTAGCCAATCTGCTGTCTGCCATGATAAATGAAACTCGAATTTTTGCGGTAACTGTAGGACGAGCATGAGATAAAAGACGATCGATAAGCCGTGGCTAAGTTGTCTGATTTCTATCCACAAGCGATAACGATTGATTGTCCAATATATGGCAAGGCTGACCAGTGCTGCGAGTGCAATCATGGTCGTCGTTGCCAGTGTCCAACTGGCAAACCACTGGTTAAAATCAAGCAGCAGCACTTGTAGTAGCCACGCTATAGCCGTAAAGGTTAAAAACCTTATGAGTATAGGACTGTGCCAAACAAGATTAAATACTGTGCTGTGGCTGTTGATTGAGGTTAGCCATTGCTGGGCGGCATGAGTGCTAATACCTAATGCGTTGGCATAGGTTGCTATCGCATCTGGCGTGGCGTTTTGCTCTTGAGAATATGTTGAATGATTATCTAAGCTATCATTTAAGTCTTCGTTCAAACTATCATTTAGCATAGCTGGCGAGTTGTTCGTGCGTAAAATAAATACAGTGGCTAAATAAGTCATAGCGGAAATGGTTAATGCCAATGTCGGATAATCTTGAATGGCGAAGACGACTTTTACCATCAGCATACCTATACTGATTAGCTGCAATAACAAACCAAATAGCACTGACCATGCGCGTAGTGAGCGCCGTCCAAACCAGACCAGCGCCAGTCCTTGTACTGACCAGCCAAAGGCAATCCATTCAGCATCTAATGCCAAAGGGATTACCAGCGCCAAAAAACCAAATCCTAAAGCCAGCATGCCTTCGGTGATTAAGGCATAACGCTGGCTACGCTGCACAAACAACCCGCCGAGTCCTAAATAAACAGTGGCTAAAATAGCACTAGCGATGGTTAAGGCGTTAGAAATGTCATCTAATAATGCCGCAAATAAACCAAAGGCTAATATCGGCACTGAAAACAGTAAGCCAGTATCAATAGGGAATACATAGCTATTATTTCTTGCCTGAACGTTGTCTGCGCTCTCTGTCTGGATGATGTCTGTTTCATTAAGAGTATTGTAGGCAATGATTTGTTGGGCGTAGCGAATGACGACAAACAGATATAGCAATAAGTGTAAGGTGACCAGTAGGACTAAAGACCAGCGCTGCGCCTCAATGACCGTGCTCAAATTCTCACTGATGCCCCAGTAGTAAGCCAATCCAAAGGTCACAGTGACACCGAATAAATTCAGTATTTTCCATGGGCGGTAATGCGCAATAATCGCAATCGTCACGTTCAATAGTAGATAGTAACTAAACAATACCACCAAACTGCCCGTGTCTTCACTGGTCAAAATAGGCGCAAAGAAACCACCCGATAATGCCAACAACGCCAGTGGAAAAGCGTTTTGACGCACGGCGAGTGCAATGGTAATCGCAGATAATAGCCCAAGCCCAATAAAGCTCGGTAGACTAGGCAGAACTTGGTAAACGCTATAGGCAAAAAAGGTCGTTAAATACGCAATCGCTAAGCCTGCGCCTTGTAGGGTGATGCCATAAGCAAAGCGATTTTTTGCCAATTTTAGACCTAATGCTGCTAGACCTAAACCGAGGATGCCTATCGCTAAAAGCTTGGACGCTATCGACACTTCGATATAGTCGCTTAACAAGCGAAGTAGTAGCACCACACCGATAAGTAGGACGATCACGCCAACGCGTACGACTAGATTACCGCCAAAAAACCAGTTTTTGATAGAGTGAATCAATGACGTGACGATAAGCAGTGAGCGCTCATCAGGCTCTATGGGCGATGGGTTTTTTGGAGAAGGGGCTGGTTTCGGGCGAATCGTGGCAGTAGATAAAGGAGGTGCTGAGTCAAATAGCTCCTCGATAATAGGTTGGGGCGAGTGAGTCTCAGCTAGCGTTTGAGCCATTGGCTCAGTATGAACGTCTACGTCATTATCGGCGTTATTATTCATAGAGCTGACACGGTGTTGCTGCGCTTGTAACTCATCTTGCAGTTGCGTGATGTCTCGTTGAAGCTGATCAACGCGTCGCTTTAGTTTATTGTAAAAAACGATAATCACTACTAGACAAACAAGCAATACAAACCCGCTGATATCAGACATAGCGCTACCACACCGTTACTCAATATTTGATGGCTTGATGATGACTCGATTTCAAAGCAAACACAAGCAAAGCGCTCATCAAAATAAAAGGATTAGCCCAAGATTATTCGTTCACTATCATTGAGCTGACCTTGATACTTTATAAACTAAGATATTTAAGCGGCATATAATTTATGTCTTTCTGATAATGTGCATTCACGTAGGGTTAGATAATTCACCATACCTGAGACGATACCTGCAATAACACCGATAATAATTAAAGCTGAAATCAAAGATACTTCGACCGTACCTGCGTATTTTTGCCATAGTACAGCAAGAGAGGTCAATACCCCAAAGGTGAAAAATCCATGCTTTATCGTCAACCAAAAAGCGGTTGGAAAGAAGGCTACTTTTTTTTCTTTGATACCAAAATAAGCCACCATGGTCAAAATCATGGCTAACGTAATCGATAAAGTAACGGAGGTACCGAGCACCGTGTCTTCATTATTGGTAATAGAGTCAACAGATATTGCGATTGATGAGTATGTTTTTAAGAAGAAATATTGTATCCCGCCGTTAATGAAGGCATTGATTACGCCAGTAAGCATAGCGCCTTTTAGCAATTTTGCGTTTAATGTTGTTGCCATGGTTTATGTTCCAAGTCCAAGCGAATAGGTTTATGCATAAAAAATACTGAGTAGATAAAATCCTACCCAGTATGGTCGAATGCTCAACACGCCCTAGTATGTATCGTTTATAAATTTATGATTAAAATGATGGCTGAGTTTATGAGGTTGGCATTTTGCTTTTGTAAACACCGCCTCCATTGACGGTCAGTTCAGCACCAGTAATCCAAGACGCTGCATCACTTAACAAAAACGCCATCGCTTGAGCGATATCTGCTGGCACGCCACGTCGTTTTAGGACGATACCTTTGACCACATTATCGATCATCTCTTGGGTATAACCGGCTTCTTCAGAGGAAGCACCATTATCTACTGTGCCGATGATTAGTGAATTAAAGCGCACTTCAGGACCTGATGCGACCGCCATACTTTTTACCATATTTAGCAAGCCCGCTTTAGCTGTGCTGTATTCGATAAATTCTGGCGATGGTGTATTACCAACCATGGATCCAGAAAATACCACAGAGGCGTTTTCTTCTTGTTTTAAATACGGCATACATAAACGAGTCAAATGATAAGATCCCAAGGTGTTGAGCTTATACGCATTGACCATTTTTTCGGTGGTAGATTCCCATAAGGGCGTATTTGCACCCCAACCGACGTTATTGACTACTGCAGAAATCTTACCGAATTTTGCAATAGTTGCATCCACCAAGGCTGCAATTTGCGTCTCGTCAGTGAAGTCGGTTTTCATGCCTAAGGTTGCATTGCCTGTTTCTTTTTCGATATCAGCGGCAAGTTGCTTCACTTTATCTTCATTTAAATCAGCGAGGACAATGTTGCCTCCTAGTGAGCTTAAAAACCGTGCCGCCTCGCTACCAATAGCGCCTGCTGCACCACTGATAATGATGGTTTTATGATGAAAGTCGAATAGTTGTTGGATGGTTTTCATGATTTTACCTTATTATTAGTGAGTGATTAGAGAGCTATCAGCAAGTGGTGTAACTGATTATATGAATCACGACTGTGCAATAATCATGTTAGCGTCTTAAATCCTTACTAATAGTAAGCCTTTGTAAGTGTGTGATGACCAATATGGATTTGTTTACGATAAAAAAAGCAGAATGCGGCGGGCGCACTCTGCTATATGTTGGGTTAATAGATAGGGGTTAATAAATAGTGTGTTAATAACCTGAAAACAGCTATTGATATGCCTGATTCAAAGATTATTTACCTAAGTTATTTTCCATAAATTCAAGCATGTTTTCCCAGCTTTGCTTGGCAGCGGCTTCGTTGTAGCCAAGATCAACATCATTTTTAGCAGCGCGCTCATCGGCATGTGGGTTGGTAAAGCCATGCTTAGCGTTGTCATAAACATCGATAATATAGTCAACACCAGCAGCATCTAGTTCTGATTTTAGACCTTCTATTGCTTCCATGGATACCATTGAATCATCGCGACCGTGAGCAACCAATACGTTAGCGGTGAAGTTTTTATCCGCTGGCTGTTTTGGTGTTGGGTTGCCATGGAAAGTGGCGACCGCTTTTAAGGGCATACCTTCGCGAGCCATATCAAGCACGACCTTACCGCCGAAGCAAAAGCCAATCGCTGCTAGATTGTCACCATCAACGGCTAGTTGGTCGCTAAAGTCATTAAGGATTAAGCGGCAGCGTGCCATCAGCATATCTTGATCTTCTAATACTTGCTCCATCCACATATTCGCTTGTGCAGCATCGGTGGTCAGCTTGCCTTCACCGTAGACGTCCATTGCGACGGCGGCATAACCTGCTTCTGCCAAGCGCTCGACCACTGATTTTGGATGCTCAACCACGCCCCACCATTCTGGCGCTACTAAAATTCCCGCAACAGGATGGTCGTCAGATGCATTTTCTGGCAATGCCACATAGCTGATAAGCTGGACACCGTTTTCGGTGGTACTGATTAATTCAAAAGTCTTAATTGACATATTATTATCCTTTTTTATGTGAGGAGTTTTACGTTATAAAGGTTATTTGTCTGTGTTTTTGCGACATCGTTTTTCTTACTTTTACTACCTTAACGCTCAACCTAGGCAAAAACAGCTATAATACTGTAACGCTCTTTATCAAAATGCTACGGCACCTTTATGACACTAAACTTGTTAAACAACTGTGCAGCTCATCTAGACTCTGACGCAACTTTGCCGCTAAAAGTCATGGAAAAATCAGCTGTGAGCTTATTTCCTGACAGTGGTAATGAAAGCAACAGCGACCATGACAGTAAGATCAATGACACATTGCGTCCGAAATTTTGGTCGCGCTTTGCATTGTCAGAACTCAATCATAGCGAATGGGAAGCGTTGTGTGATGGCTGTGGCAGCTGCTGTTTGATTAAGTATATTGACGAAGATGAGCATGGTGATGTGGATGAAGAGTTGGTCGAGTATACCGATGTGACTTGCCAGCTAATGGACTGTACGACGGGTTATTGCCAGCATTACGCCACGCGTCAAGAGCATGTGCCCGACTGTATTCAGCTGACCATGGACAATCTGCCGCAGATGATGTGGTTGCCTTCGCACTGCGCCTATAAGCGTCTGTATAAAGGACAAAATTTGCCAAGTTGGCATTTGTTATTGACTCAAGATGCAGTGGTAACGCAGCAACAAATGCGTGCTGCCAATGTTGGCGTGGCAGGGCGCTGTGTTTCTGAGACTGGTATGTCTGATGAAGCGATGGAGGAGCGGGTGATCAGCTGGGTTAAGCCTTGGTAATACTGAGAGTTACTGAAATCGGTGACATTAGTGACGTTGGTATTATTGCAGGGTAAAAGTACAATGCTACTTGATTTTAATAAGAAACCTGAGCCGCAGATTTGGCTTTTGCCTCAGCATCTTCTTGCGTGTCAGCCAATGGCGGGATAGGAATATCCTGACGAATTTGCTCAGAGAACTCGCGGCTGTTTTTGTGACTATTAACGCCAGACTCTAGATTGATTTGATTATTGAATTCTTTAACCTTTGAGTTGATATGGGTACGCTCGTACCATGTATCCATTGACCACGGCTGTCCAGTCTTTTCTGGATTAGCGTCAAGCATACCGACATCATATAGATAATTTGGCAGCCAGCCAGAGACCCAAATCCGATAATCCCACGGCAGGCGATCGCCACTGACGATACGCGCCATATAAAAAATGATATTGGTGCAATTACTGAGTAATGTGTTATACCAAGCAGGCTTGGCATTCAATTCATCGGCAGCGGTTAAATAAGCTTCAAATAGTGACTTGACCTCGTGCTGCTGCAAGTTGCTAACGGGAAATAGATAAACTTGCTCGCCACGCGCATTCGTTCGGGTATAAATAATATCGCGCTCTTCTGCGGCAATCAGGCTCAGCTCATAGCGTCTAAAAAACCCTGCCAATGCCGAAAACGACTCGCCTTCTTCTTTACGAATCTCAAACGAGAAAGCAAGCGGTCTATCATCTTCAAAACGAAAACTGACCAACGTATGGGCAATTAGTGGACCCATCCAGTAAGAGTTGGTGACATCGACGCCAGATAGTTTGGACATATCAATGGTACGTGTGTCCCAGCGTTCGGTCGGCTCCGTGTCGGTATGCCAATCAAAGTTGCGTACATTGGTTAGGGTCACCAAATCAGGATTGGTTGCATCGCGCTCGTAAGTGACTCTTTCACTTACCTCAGCCATCCAGTCGCGCTCTTGCTGGGGTTCAATAGAAAAAAACCAGCCAACGCCTACCAACCAAATAGCGCCATATAAAGCGGTTAACCATTTATTTGCTGACTTGCTATTTATGGTTGCTTTACTGCTACATGGTTTACTGCTGTGTTGTTTATGATCAAAGCGCTGAGCTATTTTTGGCCAACAGCGAACGCCCAGTAAGGCTGTCAATACACCAACAATGAAAAGTGCGGCTAACCAAGTGATGGCAGAGCCTGCCCCAAACTGATACCAAATCGCCAGCAATAACCAGACGGCTGACAGTAGCAAGGTAATAATGATGAAAAACTGTACAAGATAATATCGCCATGTAGGTGTCGGTTGGCGACCATTCGCAGTGTTATTTTTTAAGCCGTGTCTATCCGAACCATGATTATTTGGCTCAAGCGTGTCCAAGCCGTTATCTGAACGATGGCTATGTGAGTGCGGCGTGAGCAGGCGAGAGAAAAAGGAACGTAGCGACATAGGGTGTGCTTTGGTGTGTGAAGGCTTTGACCATAGCAAAGTTTATAACGTACTGACAATACAATTTGAGTGAATTTATCGTTGAATGTCGGTGAGCCTTGCGCTAAAGTGAAGCTACTTTGATCTGCTCTATTTATAATTTAATAATCAAAGATCTGTTTTATTTGCTGTATTCATCCCCATCTACGTCTGTTATTACGTATTATTATTTTTACGTATTATTTTAATTGTTATTAACTAAAGAGGTTAAATCACATCACCATGTCTGACGACACTCCCAGCCCGAGTAGTTGGTCGATGCGCGGCTTAAAACGCTGGCTATCGACCGCCCCCGAAACCCGTGACGAATTGATTCGTCTGGTACAAGACTCGCGCCAGTTCTTAGAGCCTGATACCGTCGATATGTTAGAAGGCGTGCTGGATCTGCCTGCGACACAAGTGCGCGAAATCATGACTCCGCGCCCGCAAGTGGTTGGGCTGCACGAAAGCACCAGTCTCGCTGAGGTGATGGATATCATCCTTGAGACCACCCATTCGCGCTATCCTGTCTTTGACAGTCAAGATGATGATGCCGTCATTGGCATTTTATTGGCCAAAGATTTGATTCCTATTCTTGTGCATATGGTGCGCGATCAAGAAGATAAAATCGATAGCAAACGTTTGAGAGATCTGGTACGTCAGCCGCTATATATTAGTGAGACGGCACGTTCTGATACCTTGTTACGCTCATTGCAGCGTACCCAAGTACATATGGCGATTGTCGTCGACGAATTCGGCAACTTTGGCGGTGTCGTTACCATGGAAGACTTGCTTGAAGAGATTGTGGGTGACATCGTTGATGAGCATGATGACTTCGATGAAGACAGTGATATCAATAACATCGTCGCTGATCCTGAAAAACCAAATACGTGGCGTGTGCAAGCGTCTACCGTGATTGAAGACTGTAATGATGAGCTTGGCAGTCATTTTGATGATACGGATGTCGATACCATGGGTGGTCTAGTCATGCAGGCGCTTGGTTATGTGGGCGATTTGGAAGGTGAAAGCGTGGTGATAGATGATTGGAAAATCACTATTACTGATGTTGAAGGGCGTTTTATCCAAAATCTTGAGCTCACCAAAATCAATCCTGATCAGCAAATATTGATAGGCAGTCATTGATGTGTCGATAGCGACCTAAACATTGTTTGATATACTCAAAAAAACACGATTGCGGTCGTGTTTTTTTTGTGTTTGCTATTGGGTATTTGCTACGCAATGTTACCTATTAATGGGTTGAGACTGGTATCATGGGCGGGTTTAACTTTTAGATACTGTACGAAACACAATACGGTCTGCTTCAGCTTGGTTTTCATCTGAATGTTGACGCTTAAAATTTTGAAAAATATGGTTTTGGATAACTGCTATGCGCCTGTCTACTGTTGATTTACAAAAACGCCTGAACCCTGATAAGCCCAAGGGTTTGCCTATAGCGCTGACGGTATTGATTGCGTTGTTGGCAGGGTCGGTGTTTATATTTGCACTGGCGCCTTATGGCATTTGGCCACTGGCGCTAGTGTCGCCTGCTATTTTATATGCCTTATTGATGCCTGATATGAGTGGCAAGCGTGCTTTTCTTATCGGTCAGGCTTACGGTACAGGACTTTGGTGCGTTGGCGCATTTTGGTTATACACCTCTATTCATGTCTATGGTGATACGCCAGCATGGCTTGCGCTGATTATGATTGCGCTGATGGGGCTAGGCATGGGGTTATTCCATGGCTTTTTGGCGTTGGTTTTCAACCGTATGGTCGGTCGTCAGCCGTTGTCTTTTGCGGCGCTATGGATACTCCAAGAGTGGCTGAAAACGTGGCTGTTCACCGGATTTCCGTGGTTGTTTGTCGGTTATGCCTTTACGGAGCAGTATTGGTTATCGTCATTAGCACCAGTCGCTGGCGTCTTTGCTGTCTCCTTCGTTGCGGTATTATTGGCAGCCAGTTTGGTTGAGTTATTGCGTCGCCGTGGCGGCTATATGATTCCTTCAATAGCATTGTTGGTAATTAGCAGCGTGTTATGGTTGATTAATCCGCAATGGACAAAACCAAAAGGCACGCCTGATTTGTCCGTGTCCTTAATCCAAGGTAATATTCCACAAGATTTAAAATGGCTCACCGAATATCAAATAGAAACCTTGAAAATTTATGCAACTCTGACAAGTACTGAGTGGGATCGCGATATCGTCTTATGGCCAGAATCCTCTATTCCTATGTTTCAAGATGAAGCGATTGGCTTTATCAGTGAAATGGTTAAAATGGCCAAAGAAACAGATACCACATGGGTAACAGGTATTCCTTATCGAGATTTAGAAAACTTTGACCCAAAAACGGATAAATATCCGCCATTTTATAATAGCGTGGTTGCGCTAGGTAGTGATGCTGAGGGGATGTATAAAAAGCAGCGTCTGGTACCATTTGGTGAATATATTCCCTTCGAAGGTATGTTAGATATCTTGCCAAACCTTGCTGGTAGCCAAGAAATCATGAGCTATAGTCGTGGTAGTGACAACCAATCACCGCTGCGTGTACGTGGTCATAATTTGGGCTCAGCAGTCTGTTATGAAGTGGCTTACCCTGATACCACTCGTAAAAACGCGATTGGCACGGACTTCTTATTGACCATCTCAAACGATGCTTGGTTTGGTACGTCGGCAGGTCCATTGCAACATCTGCAAATGGTGCAGATGCGCGCGCTAGAGAATGGGCGTTGGTTTATGCGCGCGACCAATACGGGCGTGACAGCGATCATCGATCATAAAGGTCGTATCGTCGAGCGTGCACCGCAGTTTGAGCGCACAGTATTACGCGGTGATGTTCAGGCGCGGGTTGGTAATACACCTTTTATGAGCTTCGGTAATTATCCGATTCTCTTTATCATTACGCTGTTACTTGTCTTGAGCTACTTTGGTAAGCGTGGGATGCCGCAACCGCGTTTGGGTAAGTCGCTAAAATAACTGGCTATTATTACCAGTGATAATGAATCGCTCGAATGAGTTATGAGAATTAACCATAAAAGCGAGTGGCAAAGTTTGTTGATAATAAATCCTTTAAATACTTAAGGGTTTTAACAAATCGGTACGAATTGCGATATAATAGACCAATATTTTAAATATTTTGTGCAAGGTGGATAAGGTATGTCAGAACATATTGTCGAAAACAACCCTAAGAAAGAGTTCTTATTTGCTTTAGGCGGTGTTGCCTTATTTTTAGGTATCGTCTTACTTATTGGTATTTCTGGATTTTTGCGTCCAGCAGGCGAGCACATTACTGCTGAGACAACCGAAGCGTCAGCGGCGGCTGATGAAGCAGAAGCGATTGCTGCTGAAGACACTGCGCCAGCTGAAACAGCACCTGTAGCCGCGGATGCTACAGCGACTGATACTGCTGCAGATGCAAGCGTCACCCCAGCGACCGATACTGATAGCGCTGTGGTTACCGCAGAAGCGGGTACTGCAACTGCTTCTGGCACAGTCAGTCAAACTGCGGTTGCAGATGCTGATCTAACGGCTGAGCAAGCAGACGGTGATTTGGAGGCGGGTGATACCACTGATGAAGCGGTAGCCGCACAGTAATATACGTAAGTCGATGCTACCTTTTTAAATGTACGGCTCGACAAACCGCTTCGCTTAAAGCCTAAGTATTTTTGCTTAAAGCCTAAGTATTTTCGCTTAAAACCTAAGTGTTTTTGCTTAAAACCTAAGTATTATGGCAATATTATTGTAATACCATAAGCACAACAGCGTCGTCATCACTGACATTGATGCTAAAAATAAAAGCCCGCTTTCAGCCAATGATAGCGGGCTTTTTTGTGGGTATTTGTGTAATTATTGACCAATTATTTCTTTACTTGATTATATCCAAGTGAAACAATGATGCGCCTATATGACCGCTTGTCGGGATAATTATATGTTTGGTCGTTAATACAGTGGTCTTTAAAGGAATAAAGTTATGAGTACAGAATCAAAGTCAGAGGTTAGTGCTGCTGAATTGGCAGCACTAGATAATGGATTTATGGGGCATCCTAAGCCACTACGTCCATTGTTTTTCACAGAAATGTGGGAGCGATTCTCTTATTATAGTATCCGTCCACTATTAGTATTATTTATGGTAGCGACCGTCGGTAGTGGCGGTTTTGGTTTCGATGAAGTTACAGCTTCTGCTATCTATGGTATTTTTGCTGGTTCGTTATATTTAGCGGCAGTACCGGGTGGCTGGTTGGCTGATAATTGGCTCGGTCAAGAGCGTGCACTCTGGTGGGGTAGTATTATTATCGCCCTTGGTCATTTGTGTATCGCACTATCCGCTATGCTTGGGATGACGCTGTTTTTTGTGGGTTTGATGTGTATCGTTCTTGGTTCAGGCTTATTTAAAACCTGTATCTCCGTGATGGTCGGAACGTTGTATCCCAAAGGCGATGCACGCCGTGATAGTGGCTTTACTCTATTTTATATGGGTATCAATATCGGTGCGCTACTGGCTGCCCTTATCGTTGGCGTATTTAAAGAAAAAGGTATGTGGCATGTAGGCTTTGGTGTCGGCGGTCTTGGCATGTTAGCTTCACTATTGATTTATCGTTTTTCAGCTAAAAAAACCTTAAATCGTTATGCTCGTGCCAAAAACATTACGCCTGAATGGGAACAAACGACTGGACGTTTCAAAAATGTAGGTCGCTGGGTTGGCGGGTTTCTCGCGCTACTTGCTGCCATTACTGTCTTAGTGTCGACTGGTATTATGCCATTTAACCCTGAAATGGTTGCTCAGTATATGACTTACCTCATTGCAGCAGTCGTCATACTATACTTTGCTGTCATGTTTATTTCACCGCGATTGGACAAAACTGACAAGCTACGTTTGTTAATTTGTTTTATCTTAATCATCGGCTCGACGCTATTTTGGTCAAGCTTTGAGCAGCAGCCAACGTCTTTTAACCTGTTCGCTGATCGCTATACAGACCTGAATGTTTTAGGCTTTGAAGTGCCTAGTATTTGGTTTCAGTCGCTTAATCCCTTATTTATTTTAATATTAGCACCGATCATTAGCATTGTCTGGGTCAAGCTTGCCAATCGAGGCCTTGAGCCAAATAGTATGGTAAAGTTTGCACTTGGTATGTTGTTTGCCGCTGCAGGCTTTGCTTTGATGATATTTGCCTCAAAAAGCATTTTGACTAGCGATGGTGGATTGGCTTCACCTTTATGGCTAGTGGGTAGTTTATTATTGCTGACCCTTGGTGAGTTGGCGCTCAGTCCTGTTGGTCTGTCTGCAATGACTAAGCTTGCGCCAAAAGGTATGCAAGGTCAGATGATGGGGCTTTTCTTTGCTTCTCTCGCTTTAGGTAATTTGGTTGCTGCGTTCTTTGGTGGTCAAGTATCAGCAGATAAGATCGAAGGGTTGCCGGGCTTATTTACGATGATGACGATCTTTTTGGTGGTCACAGCCGTTGTCTTATTGGCATTAGCCAAACCGATCAATAATATGCTGCAAAAAAGCGAGCGTGCAGATAAGCTGAGCTAATTCAGACACACGATTAACGTGATTTAGTATCAATAGCAATACCAGCAAAAATGTTAGATGGCGAGACGTGTTACCATGATTGGTAGCACGTTTTATGGTGACACTTAGTAAGTTATTGCCCCCACGCTATTGAAAGTCCGCTTTCCGCCCAAACATCTAATAATGCTCTGCTGTAATGCTCCTAAAAATAGTTAGCCTTATCTATCTGGTCATTGACAACACTTTAATTTTTAAGACATTAAGCGTCTTACGCAGGTTGTTTAGATGCTAAGCATTCAGTGAATGATAAATAGCAAGCGCCTAAAACAGTTTACTCGCTCAAATAAGACGACTATCCATAGTCGCCTCACAATATGATTTTTCCAAATCTTATTTTTTAAAATCAATAAGGACACCTTTTATGAATAAACAAAGTATCCACGATCGTATCGACAGCCTACGTCAGGCGTTAGTAGCACAAGATCTGACCGCGATTATCGTACCGTCTGCTGATCCGCATTTATCTGAGTATTTGCCAGAATATTGGCAAGCGCGCTTATGGTTATCAGGATTCACAGGCTCAGTCGGGACGCTCGTTGTTACCGCTGATTTTGCTGGATTATGGACGGACAGCCGCTATTGGGTACACGCCGCTGATCAGCTAGAAGGCACAGGTATTAGCTTAGAGAAGCTTGCACCGGGTCAGCCAAATCATATTGATTGGCTCGCCGAGCACTTGGCTGAGGGTGATAGCGTGGCAGTCGACGGCAATGTATTGTCTATCTCTGAGCAAGATAGATTGTTAAATGCCTTTGATGCCAATGACATTACCTTAATCACTGAGCGTGACGTATTGACAGAAATATGGAGCGATCGTCCAGCGCTACCTACTGCCAGTCTATATCAACACGATGCGCAGTTTGTCGCGCAGTCTGCTACCTCAAAACTTGCCGCTGTACGCGCAGGTATGGCTGAGGCAGGCGCAACCCATCACTTGCTTTCAAGCTTAGACGATATTGCTTGGTTGACCAATTTACGCGGCGCTGATGTTGACTATAACCCTGTGTTTTTGGCACATATGCTCATTAGCGAACATGACGCGACATTGTTTATCGATAATAATAAAGTCAGTAGCGAGATAGCACAAATCTTAAAAGACAGCGGTATCACCCTTGCTGATTATGACGCTGTGCAAGATGCGTTGGGCACATTGACTGTTGATGACTTATTGCTATTAGACCCAAGTAAAGTGGCAGTGGGTACGTTATCTAAAATGGGCGATGGCATAGGTTTTATTGAGCAAATGGCGCCAAGTACGTTGCTAAAATCGGTTAAATCTGATGCTGATATCGACCATGTGCGTGAAGCCATGCGTCAAGATGGCGCGGCATTAAGTGAGTTTTTTGCCTCATTTGAGCAGCGTTTAGCAAACGGTGAGCGTTTAAGCGAGCTGGACGTTGATAGTATGCTCATCGAAGTGCGCAGTCAGCAGCCACATTATGTATCGCCAAGTTTCCCGACTATCGCAGGCTTTAATGAAAATGGTGCGCTGCCGCATTATCGCGCAACGCCTGAGAAATTTAGCTACCTTGATGTCAATGAAGGTGAAGGTGGTTTATTACTCATTGACTCAGGTGCTCAGTACCAAAACGGCACCACAGACATCACTCGTGTGGTCGGTATTGGACAGGTAAGCAGCGAACACCAACGTGACTTTACCACCGTACTCAAAGCCCATATTGCCTTAGCAAAAGCGCATTTCCCTGATGGTATCGCTTCACCACTCATTGATGCGATATGCCGTGCACCATTATGGCAGGCACAGATGGATTATGGTCACGGTACTGGTCATGGCGTTGGTTATTTCTTGAACGTCCATGAAGGCCCACAAGTGATTGCTTATAGTGCCAGCATGCCGAAAGAGCGCGCGATGAAAGAGGGCATGATCTCAAGTAATGAGCCAGGTCTATACCGTGAAGGCAAATATGGTATCCGTATTGAGAACCTGATGGTTAATAAACGCGTTGCTCAACCAGTAGAGACGGAATTTGGCGACTTTCTTAATTTTGAGACCGTCACTTATTGCCCAATTGATACTCGTTTAATTGAGTCATCATTATTGACTCAAATTGAAATTGATTGGTTGAATAATTATCATAGCCAAGTCTATGCAGAGCTAAAAGACCGTGTTGAAGGTGCGGCACTTGACTGGCTGACTGAGCGTACTAAGGCTATCTAAAGTAAACGCTCATATCGACGAATCTAAAATGAAAAAACCCCCGTAAAGTTTACGGGGGTTTTTTAGTACTAGGAATTTGTTACTAAGGATTTATTGCTAAAGGGTGATGCGTAGGACGCAGCATTTAGCTTTTTTTAGACTCTTTGTCAGTTCCTGCTTCATCTTCGCTTAGATTTTGAGTCACTTCAGCACGTAACCAAGATTTTAAATTCTCAGACATTAGCATCATTTGCTCACTGAGATAATCATCAATTTGCATTTCCAACTCACGGATCATTTCTTGATGCGTGGTACTCAGTTTCGCATCTTTCAATGCCAGTTTAATGGCGGCGCTGGCTTTGTCATTGACCGCTTTTATACTGTGGTCGTCATTGATATGCTTGTCATGAGCGACATTAGCATCTTCACTGATGGTTTTGTTCTCAGAGCTGGTAACAAAGTTATCATCAGCATTAGATTGCGTTGCAGCCGATTTGTCAACATTTTGATTTTTCTCAACCGTGTTATCAATACTGAGCGATTCTGAATCACTCGCATCATTGGCATTCATAGCGGTCGTTTTATCAGCAACATTCTTCTTTTCAGCGGCTATTTGCTCAGTTTTCTGTTGTTCTTTTTGCGCGGTATCTGCTGCTTCACGAAGTTTGGCTTCTTCTTTTAACTTAGTATTTTCTTTAAGTGTGGCATCCTCTGCCGCTTTCACTTTTTGTTGTTCTTCTCGCTGTTGTTTTTCAGCAGTCGCTTGCTCTTCGGCCTTTTTGTCAGTAATGGCTTTAGCGATGGCTTGCTCCGCTTCATGGTTTTCGTAGAGCTCATCGATGTGGGTATCCAAATCATGAGTATTAAAGACAAAGCTTTCAAATGGGGTATCGTTTTGCAGTAAGGTGGTGATGTCTTTTAGCTCTTGGGTAATTGCTGCGCGAATAGGTTCAGGCGCACACGTCCAGCGCTGGTAAAACTGATGGGAAAATGAGTAGCTTGACATGGTATCGTCCATAAATGTTCCAAAAATTACCCCTTATCATACGCAAATACGATAAGGGGCTGCAAGTGGACAAACGTAGCAAATCTGACACCAAGGTTACAACGACCGATATGGTGAGTTTTATACCTTAGTGATTCACGGGCCAGCGCGCAAATACTAACGAGCCATTGGTACCACCAAAGCCAAAGCTATTGGATACCGCATACTGTAGGTTTTCAACTTTACGCGATTGGTTGGCGACATAGTCGAGGTTACAGTTGTCTTCCACATTGTCCAAATTAATGGTGGGTGGCACATGCTGATGCTGTAGGGTAAGGACGGTGAATATGGCTTCAACAGCACCCGCGGCACCAAGCAAATGACCTGTCATAGATTTGGTTGAGCTGACCAAAATGCGGTCTTTAACTGGGGCAAAAACGGTTTCAATAGCAATCGATTCAGCGACATCACCGGCAGGGGTGCTGGTGCCATGAGCATTGACATAACCAACACTCGATGGCTCAATGCCTGCATCATTTAGGGCATTACGCATCGCTCGTGCCGCACCGCTGCCATCTTCAGGCGGTGCTGTGATGTGACTGGCATCATCACTCATCCCAAAGCCGACCAGTTCAGCGAGTATGGTTGCACCGCGTGCTTTGGCATGAGCGAGGCTTTCTAGTACCACCATACCCGCGCCATCACCGAGCACAAAGCCATCACGGTCTTTGTCAAAGGGACGCGAGGCTTTGGTCGGCTCGTCATTGCGAGTTGAGAGGGCATGCATGGCACCAAAACCTGATATGCCAAGTGGGCTGGAGCCTTTTTCACTACCACCTGCTAGCATGACATCGGCGTCACCATAAGCAATCAAACGTGCAGCGAGACCCATCGCATGGGTCGCGGTGGTACAAGCCGTCGATGTCGCAAGGTTGGGACCTTTTAAGGTATGTTTAATCGCCACTAAGCCTGCTGCCATATTCACAATAGAGCCAGGAATGATAAAGGGCGAAACTTTCAAAGCGCCTTTTTCTCGTAGCGTATCACGACTGTTTTCAATGGTTTGGATACCACCAATACCTGAGCCTAAAATAATGCCGAATCGCTCTTGATCGACATTTTGCACAGGTGCATCAGCAGCACTTACTTCATCGATAAAACCAGCGTTCTGTAATGCCATACTAGAGGCGGCAATACCATAATGAATAAATTCATCATAGCGTCGCGCATCTTTGGCATTCATATATTGCTTGGCATCGAAATCCTTGACCACGCCAGCAATTTGAGCGCGATAGCCAGTAGCATCAAAATGTGTAATTGGCGCGATGCCGCTATCACCATTGAGCAGCTTAGTCCATGAGCTATCGACGTCGAGTCCCAAAGGTGTCAACGCACCCATACCCGTAATTACGACGCGCAAGTCATCGCTACGCTCATAGTGCGGTGGTTTCTGACGCGGTTGATGCTCTGCTGTTGCGCTAGCATCATTGGTAGCTTGATCAGTAAGTGAACTGCTGTGTTGGCTCATGCGATATATCCTATACTTACAAGTCCTAAGAGGAGGGTATTTCAGAATTCATTATAAAACACATAAGTGCACGTGTGTAAACTAAAATTTGACCAGTCAGGCGAAACAAACCTGACCCAAAACCACGCCTTTACTCGCGCCAGTGACCGCAGGCAAATTACCCGTTTCACCTATTAGTGTTTGCCGTGCGAGCCATGCAAAGGCGACGGCTTCGACCCACGCTGGATTCAGCCCTAAGCTTGCGGTGGTCTCTACTGTGCAATGGGGCAGATGCGCTTGCAAGCGAGTCATCAAATAATCGTTTAATGCACCGCCACCACAGACGTAAACCGAGCTATTTTCATGAGTATTAATAAACATATTAATTTGCATACTGGCACTCATCGCTGTCAGTTCAGTAAGCGTCGCCTGCACATCCGCTGACGAATAGCGAATATGGGCAGATGCCTGATCGAACTTTTGCAGCTCATCCTGTAGCCATGCTAAGTTAAAATCTTCACGCCCAGTGCTTTTTGGATACGTTCGCGCAAAAAACGGATGTTCTATTAGCTGATTAAGTAGCGGCTCAATCACTTGTCCAGACTGCGCCCACGCGCCGCCAGTATCATAATCTTTATTAGTATGCAATGCTGTCCACGCATCGAGTAATAAATTGGCAGGACCCGTATCATAACCAATCGCAGGACTATCGTTTGCTGGCAAGACTGTGATATTGGCAATACCGCCTAAATTTAATAACACGCGCGTGCTATCAGGCGTGGCAAATAACGCTTGATGAAAAGCTGGAACCAACGGCGCTCCTTGACCACCAACCGCCATATCGCGGCGGCGGAAATCGCTGACGACGCTAATGCCAGTACGCTCAGCAATGATATTGGCATCGACCAATTGCAAGCTAAAGCCCAATTGCGGACGATGGCGTACCGTTTGACCGTGACAGCCGATCGCCAACACTGACTCTACATCAGTATTCGATTGCTGCAATAAATTATTGACCACCTCGCTGGCAAATTCAGCGTATTCTTTACTTGCCCAACCGAACCAGTCTAATTCGCTGTTTGGCTCACCCTCTGCAGGTACTAATTCTTGAACACCATTAGGCTGACATAAAGCCAATAACACTTCACGCAAACGCGGCGGAAACTCTTGGCTATGAGTTGCTAACAGTCGCATCGGTTGCTGGGTATCTATTTCAGTACTACTATCACTACTAAACTGACAAAGAACCGCATCCATTCCGTCTAAGCTGGTGCCAGACATCATGCCGATATACAAACCATCATCGAAGTTCTCAAACACCGTTTGCTCGAGTGCGTCGGTCAAAGTGGCATAGTTTAAATCGTCAATATTATCTAGACGGCTATCTAAGCTCATCTCTAAACTTAAATCTGTGTCAGGAGTATTCTGAATATCCTCAATCGATACGGGCTTGGTCATGGCAATTTACCTTAAAAAACGCTAGTATATCTCTCAAATTCTAACATCTTTTACTGGCTACGAGATTCTAAATAGCCCAAACGCGTTACCCTTTTAATAAAGACAATAAAGAGAGCATCATGACCACGCAAACCTACACCCTAGAAGAACAGCTTGCCCTGATCCAACGCGGTACACAAGAAATCCTATCTGAAGACGATTTGGTTAAGAAGCTGAAACTGAATCGCCCGCTGCGTATCAAGGCAGGCTTTGATCCCACTGCGCCTGACCTACATTTGGGTCATACCGTGCTGATTAATAAACTCAAGCATTTTCAAGATTTGGGTCATGAGATTTACTTTCTCATTGGTGATTATACCGCCAAGATTGGTGATCCGTCTGGTAAGAACAGCACCCGTCCGCCATTGACCGATGAGCAAATCAAAGTCAATGCGCAGACTTATGCTGAGCAAGTTTTTAAAATTTTGGATAAAGAAAAAACCAAGATTGTCTTTAACTCCGAATGGTTCAAGGATATGTCAGCGGGTGACATGATTCAGCTTTCTAGCCAATTGACCGTCTCACGTATGCTTGAGCGCGATGATTTCTCTAAACGCTATGCCGCGCAAACGCCAATTGCTATCCATGAGTTTCTCTACCCATTGGTGCAAGGTTATGACTCTATCGCGCTAAAAGCCGACGTCGAGCTTGGTGGTACGGACCAAACCTTTAACATCCTAATGGGGCGCACCCTGCAAGGTCGCTATGGCCAAGAGCCACAAGTTTGTATCACCGTACCAATCTTAGAAGGGCTAGACGGCGTTAATAAAATGTCTAAGTCACTCGGCAACTATGTCGGCATTTACGATGCACCGGGCACCATGTACCAAAAACTGCTGTCAATGCCAGATACCTTAATCCGTCGCTACTTTGAATTTTTAAGCTTTAAGCCAATGGAAGAAGTCGAAGCGTTAATGGCAGGGATGGAAAACGGTCGCAACCCACAAGAAATCAAACGTATTCTTGCTGAAGAATTAATCGAGCGCTTCCATGATGCCGATGCGGCTACTAATGCGCACAAATCAGCGGGTAACGTATTAGCTGATGGCGAATTACCAGTTGATTTACCAGAAGTGACGCTAGATTTAGAAGGTGCTGAGGCGCTATTTATTACTCAAGTACTCAACCAAGCTGGATTGGCTAAAAATAGCTCATCAGCTAAAGATATGATTAAGCGTGGCGCAGTAAAAGTAGATGGCGAAGTGGTCGATGCTGGCTTTAACTTAACGTCGGGTCAAACGGTCGTTATCCAAGCGGGCAAAAAGGCTTATGCGAAAGTGACGGTGGGTTAATGTGAATAATATTGAATTTCTGGAAGAGATAAGGCAAGAGTTCGAGGAGCTGAAGTATGGGGATAAAGTTGGTCTTGATAAACTGAAACGCCGTTCAGCTATGTTTATAAGCAGAATAAGCGGTGCTACTTCTAATTATTTGAGCGATTTTAAAAAAATCACTTTTTTTTCATCGATTGCATACTCAAATATGCCAGATTCTATTAATTATGATGCTTGGAACAGAGGTAGAAATAGCGCTATTAACTTAATTGAAACTATAATTGAAGAATTGAAATTATTTCCAGAGGAAGTAGATATAGAAAATATTAAAGATAAAAGCATAGACTGCTCAAAAGTCTTTATTGTGCATGGTCATGATGACGGTGCTAAAAATGAAGTAGCAAGATTCATTGAAAAGCTCGGTTTTGAAGCTAAGATTCTTCATGAACAAATTGATTCAGGTGCTACTATCATAGAGAAGTTAGAAAAACACACGGACGTAGGGTTTGCTATTGTGCTTTATACGGCTTGTGATGTTGGTGGCGTTAGATCTAAACCAGAAGATTTGAAACCACGGGCAAGACAAAACGTCGTTTTTGAGCATGGACTCTTAATTGGCAAGATTGGTCGAGCAAACGTTGTTGCACTTGTAAAAGGTGATTTAGAGATTCCAAATGATATATCTGGTGTAGTCTATAAGTCCATGGATATAAGTGGGGCTTGGAAATATAGCATTGCTAGAGAAATGAAAAGCTCTGGCTATGATGTTGATATGAATAAAGTTGAATAAGTTGAAGACAATATGAGCCAAACCATCCCCCAAGGCATTTACCGCCATTATAAAGGTAGTCTTTACCAAGTTTTGCATACCGCGCAGCATTCAGAAACCGAAGAAGCATTAGTCGTTTATCGCTGCCTATACGGTGAGTATGGCGTATGGGTACGACCGTTATCTATGTTTTCTGAAACGGTTGAAGTTGAGGGTAAGCAAGTGCCGCGATTTGAGCTGACCAAAGCATTAGCTGATTAATGCTTAAAATGCTTAAAATTTTTTGCTCAAATAAAAAGCGACCTCAACGGGTCGCTTTTTTTATATAAATGAACAACTAATCCTGTAAAAACCCTTTTAATACTTTATAAAACCCAATTGGCTCATCCATTGGTACCGCATGACCTGAACGCGGCAACACAACTTCGCGAGCATTGGGTAGCATTTGGGTGACTTGTTGCTGCCACTTAGCATCGTAGAGTTTGGAGCGCCCGCCAATCAGATTGACCACTGGAATAGTGACACGCTCTATCGCACCGCGAAAGTCATAGGGTAATGTCAAATAGGCTTGTAAGCAGCGCATTTTATGATGCCAAATACTGTGCTTATAAAGCGCAAGTTTGGGGTCATTTTTATAAGTCACCACTTGTATAAACACTTTCGAGCGCGTGCGATTGACGGATAAGAGAGAAAACAGTCGTTCAACATCCGTTGCATGACGTTTAATATAAAAGGGCAGGTGGGCAAAGCTTTTTGTTTCAGCGTAAGGCAAAGTCCTATTAATTACGTCGTGAAAGATATCGAATACTTCTTGCTGCCGCGCACCAAACAATCCACCTTGCCAATTAGCCTGATTATGGATAGCAGGACTTTGGTCAATATTCAAATAACGGCTGACTTTCGTGCAGCCATAACGCTCGAAATACGCCCACATCACTTGCGCCCCCATCGAAATAGCAGCAACTGGCAACGATGATATATTACGCGCCAAGCAAATTTGCTCAATAACGACGCTGATATCATCGGCATACTGGCGCACAAAATCAAACTGGGTAAGGTCGATATCTTTTGCGGCGCCAAATCCTCGTAAGTGCGGCAGGTAAAATGCATATTTGCCAACCAAGTGTAAAATAAATGGCAAAAACTCACGCGCATCCATGCCATAAGCATGCAGTAATATTACAGGTTTGCCGCTGCCTATGACTGACACTGGTAGCAGCGTACCGTCAGTTAAAGCAATATCAATCGTTTTCAACTGGTAGTTAGTAGGCAAGTTGATTAAGTTTTTCTTCATAAGGCAATGTACCTTGTTTTCATTAAGCGGTTTTACCAAGTCGATTGAGCCAAAATGTATCTAGCAAAAGTCTTTATCTCATTTCTAAAAGACTGCTATATTAAAGCAGGTAATTAACCATAGCATAAAAGCTGTTTAGGGTTAAAAGTAGTGACTTGTCATAGACTTTGACCAATCGAATCAAACGTCAGCAAGTAAAATATAAGGATATTAAGGTATGAACAAGCTGACGTTACCATTGCTTGATAGCAGCCTATATCCAAAATTTTGGCAGCAGCAAACATTTACCAATCCACAGGCGTTATTACTAGCGATTCTTATGGCAGAGGAGGTACCAGATGCCGCAGCATTTACACAGCAATTACTAGCCAATGAGGTTTATCAAGACTGGATTAATAGCAGCGTGTTTGGACGTTATTTGCAGCGTAATTTTACGGCGTTCTCTCAGCAAACAGAAGACAGTTTCAATAGTGATATGCCTTTGCTGTTTCGTCAAGAATTGATGCGTCACGCGCAGTATTTACCGCTAGGTCAGGTATTGTTTTTTGCAGGGGATTTACCAAAAAGCGTGCGTCAAACAAAGGTTTTAAGCACAATGGTCAATCCTGCCACAGTGATCATTAATGCTCAAAAATTAAGTGCAAAAGCTATAATGAATAATCCGACCATGATTATCAATCAGATAGTGATTAGGGGTAAGCAAGTATTAGGATTTCCGATACGCCATAATAAACGTACCAGCGAGCGCTTGCGCAATGAGGTATTGATTTTAGATTTTCAGGATTTGAGGTTGGTCAATGAGATGAATATCATAGCCAAAAAAAGAAGCAATATAGATGAGACTATATTGCTTCGGTCTTATGAGTTACGTTAATAAGCCAAACGATCAGATAAAGGTTTAAGAACCTTGCTTAGCAATCGTCAGCCCGTTATAAGTTTGCGCAACTGGCATCACTTCTAAACGATTGACGTTAATATGAGCAGGCGATTCAATCAGCCATAATAAAATATCGCCAATATCATCGCCGGTCATGGTTTTAAAGCCGTCGTAAACCTTGGCGGCTTTATCGTCATCGCCATGAAAGCGCACGTTTGAAAACTCAGTACCCGCGACATTACCCGGTTCAAGGTTGGTCACTCGCACTTGCGTACCGATGAGATCCGCGCGCAGATTGAGGCTAAACTGTTTGACAAAGGCTTTGGTCGCACCATAAACGTTGCCACCAAAATAAGGCCAGCTGCCAGCGATTGAACCAACATTGATAATATAACCGCTATCGCGCGCTACCATTGCTGGCAAGACTGCATGGGTCAGCGCCATCAACCCTTTAATATTGGTATCAGTCATACGCATCCAATCATCAAGACTGGCATTTTGCGCAGGTTCTGTACCGAGTGCCAATCCAGCATTATTTACCAAGACATCGATTTGGTTAAAACCGTCAGGCAAATCAGCGATAATTTGCGGAATAGTAGCCGTGTCACTCACATCCATGACCACAGGTAAAAATGCTTCGCCTAAAGTGTCTGCTAAAGCATTCAGCTTATCGAGGCGTCTGGCACAGCCAATCACGCGATGACCATTGGCAACCAAACGCTCGGCCAGCGCTTTACCAAAACCTGCGCTTGCTCCTGTAATCAATACGTTCATCTTATATCCTTATCATTGATGTTCTGTACATGTGTCATGGTTTATAACGACAGCTTGTCTTGATTTATTGGCGTTGTCTTACTTGTTAAATAATTGCTTACCAAAGATTTTATCGCCCGCATCGCCTAAACCTGGGATGATATAGCCATGTTCATCTAAATGGCTATCTAATGCGGCGGTATAAATGGTCACATCAGGATGCGCTTCATTGACCACACGTACGCCTTCAGGTGCCGCAACCAATACCAAGGCTTTAATGTTGGTACAGCCATTTTTCTTTAGCATCTCGATGGTCGCAACCATTGAGCCGCCAGTGGCTAACATTGGGTCAATGATAAGGGCTGGGCGTTTGTCCATATGGCTGACAAACTTTTCAAAGAACGGCACCGGTTGTAAGGTTTCTTCATCACGTTGCAAACCGACGACAGAGATTTTTGCTGTAGGAATCAAATCGAGCACCCCGTCAAGCATACCAATACCCGCACGTAAAATCGGTACAATCGTCGCCGTCTTACCGATGATTTGCTCACCTGTGATTTCACCACACCAGCCTTGCATTGGGAAGGTTTCAATTTCAAAATCACGGCTTGCTTCATACGCCATCAAGCGTGCAAGCTCTTTGGTCAAGGTGCGAAACTTATAAGTGCTACAGTCTTTTTCGCGCATAAGACTGAGTTTATGACGGACTAACGGGTGATCAATGACGGTGATTTTTAAGTCGCTCATAAGGTTTCTCTTGGTTTTTGGTCTGATGCTTGCGCAGTTACTGCGGTTGCCATTAGTATAAAAGATACAAACACTTACTGCACTTCAACCCTATATTTAGCCCATCAATAGTAAGCTTACTGCTTTGATAATAAAATAAGCCAAATATATTTATAGCAGGGTTGGTTTTATTTAAGCCGACTATGTTTGACTATAATAGCGCCTTAATAAATGAAGCAGTGTTTAGGCTTGCTATGATAGCAAAAAAACCGCTTTTCTGATGAAGAATCTTATGACTACACAACCATCTCATACCCATAATAATACGCATAAAACCGATAATAGCTTGATATTATCTGAAGCCCAAGCAGCAGAAGTAGAAACGCATCCGTTCGCTCCCGTTTTACCACCTAATGCTACGGTAATGATGATGGGTACTTTTCCACCGACCGCTGATAAATGGGCAATGCCATTTCACTATCCAAACTTTTACAATGACATGTGGCGTATTTATGGTAGTGTTTTTTTTGATGACGTGGATTATTTTAGAGTAGGGGATGAGAAGCGCTTTGATCCTGAGCGTATTCGCGCCTTTATGTTCGAGCGCGGCATTGCTTCTTGTCCAACGGTTAATCAGGCTATTCGTGAAACGGGCAATGCCTCAGATAAGAACTTAACCGTCGTCACACCCGTTGACCTAGATAGTATATTGCCACAAGTGCCAAAGGTTGAAACCTTATTTACCACGGGCGGTAAAGCAACAGAGGTGCTGCTTGGTTTATTAGCCGAGCCACCTGCTAAATCCAAGTATCCTAAGACCAATCAAAATATGGATTATCCATATCAATGGCAAAACGATAACAATCGAAAAGTCGATGTAAATAATCTTACCTTATATAGGTTGCCTTCTACCTCACGTGCCTATCCTTTGGCCTTAGATAAAAAAGTCGCTGCTTACAAAGACTTCTTCAAAAAGATAGGCAAGCTGTAAAGGTGGCATTTATAGAAAAGAGGTAAGTAATTTTAAGAGGAAAAAGCTATCCTTGCTCAAAACCCCATATACTACTACCCGATTGAAGCAAAAGTAGCGTCGCCATTCTGTCAATTTAGTCTAATAACCAAGATTATTAAAATTAAGCTAAAATAGCCCTTGACTAAAGATTCAAACCCTCTATAATACGCCCTCATCAAGACGAGCTGGACAGTTTATATGTCAATTACATATA